>JAZORS010000068.1:0-3774 GCA_045656725.1 Eubacteriales bacterium
CTTCCTAAAAATATGGACGGAACGCTTGGCTTCAGAGCTGATGCCGTTAAAAAATTCGCTGAAATTCTCGGTGAGCTCACTGAGGTGCCTATTGAGTTTTACGACGAAAGAATGACGACGATGGAAGCATACAGATTTCTCGGTGAAACGGGAACGTTCGGCAAAAAGCGCCGTGATGCCATAGACACTCTTTCGGCTGAAATCATACTGCAAAACTATCTTGACAAAGAAAGAAACGCAAGATAAAAAACTTAAACTATTGGAGATAATATGTGTAACGAGGTAATACTCTGCAAATGGGGAGAGCTTGTCCTTAAAGGCGGAAATAAATCAAGCTTTGAGGCGGTAATGCTCAAAGAAATGAAAAAGCGTGCCGCCGTATGCGGAAAATTTAATATTTATTACAAGCAAAGCACGATGTTTATCGAGCCCCTTGACGATTTTTCCGACCTTGACGCTATGTATGAGGCGGCAAAACACGTTTTCGGCATAGTGGCTGTAACACGTGCAGCAGTGTGCGAGAAAAATATGGACTCAATAAGGGAAAAGGTGTTAAGCTATCTTCCCGAGAAGCTGAGAGGAAAAAGAACGTTTAAGGTTGACGCCAAGCGTTCTGATAAAAAGTTTCCGCTCTCGTCCCCCGAAATTTCAAAGGAAATCGGAGGAGTTATACTCTCTGCCGTGCCGGGAATCAGGGTTGACGTTCATTCGCCCGACGTTATCGTAACTATCGAGGTCAGAGATGAATACGCCTACGTAAGAGCAGGTCAGGAACCCGGTGCCGGAGGACTTCCGCTTCGCACGGCAGGAAGAGGACTTCTTCTTCTTTCGGGCGGCATAGATTCGCCCGTTGCAGGCTGTATGATGGCAAGGCGAGGCATGGAAATTGAGGCGATTCACTTTGATTCTTTCCCATACACCTCACCCCGTGCGCTTGAAAAGGTTATGACTCTTGCCGAGGAAATGTGCGAATTCTGTTCAAGAATCCACGTTCACGTTGTATCTCTTACGCACATTCAGGAGGAAATCAGGGATAAATGCGAGGAGGATTATTTCACGCTGCTTCTTCGCATATTCATGATGCGCCTTGCGGAAAAATGTGCGAATGAATATAAGTGCAAGGCGCTTATTACAGGAGAAAGTCTTGGTCAGGTTGCTTCGCAAACTCTTGCTGCAATCGGTGTAACCGATTCCGTAGTGGAAATCCCTGTATTCCGTCCTTGCATAGGCCTTGACAAGAATGAAATAGTAAATTATGCCCGTCATTACGGCACGTTTGAAACCTCTATTTTGCCGTTTGAGGACTGCTGCACGGTATTTACGCCCCGTCACCCGAAAACCCAGCCGAAGAAAGAGTCTGTTATGGCGGAGCTTTCAAAGCTTGACGTCGAGGCTCTTATCGAGGAAGCCTACGGAACAATGAGGACAGAAACAAAGCTGATTTTCCCCGAATACAAATAATCTGTTGACAAGTCAAAATATTTATGGTAAAATATAAAAGTCAAGCGGAGTAGTAGAATGCTTCCGAGCCATTTCAGAGAGAGGGCGTACGGTGCGAGCCCTTATGGCAGAGCTTTGAAGTCGCCGCCGGTGTCACCGGAAGGAAAGGCAGATTTTGCCGAGTAGAATCCGGCGCAATTCCTGCGTTATCGGGAAGAATGAGGGAATTATATTCCAAAACGGGTGGTACCGCGATATATTCGCCCCGAAACAGTCAAAAAGCTGTTTCGGGGCTTTTTTGTTGAAAAAAATAAAAAGGACATAGAAAAATGAGAAAAGAACTTGCAAAAAATTACAACCCCTCTGAATTCGAGGACAGAATTTACAAAGCTTGGTGCGACAAAAATTATTTTGCGCCCGATCCCGACGTGAAAAAGCCTGCTTTTTCAATAGTAATTCCGCCCCCAAACGTAACCGGTCAGCTTCATATGGGCCACGCTCTTGACGAAACCTTGCAGGATATACTCGTAAGAACGAAGCGTATGCAGGGCTATTCAACACTCTGGGTTCCCGGAACGGACCATGCGGGAATTGCAACACAGATAAAGGTAGAGGAGCGCCTTCGTAATGACGAGGGACTTTCACGCTACGACCTCGGCAGAGAAAAATTCCTTGAACGTGTATGGGCTTGGAAGGATTCTTATGAAACGAGAATCACAAGTCAGCTTAAAAAGCTCGGTGCATCTTGCGACTGGTCACGCCAGCGCTTCACAATGGACGAGGGCTGTTCAAAGGCGGTAAGAGAGGTTTTCGTTAATCTTTACGATAAAGGACTTATCTACCGTGGCCACAGAATAATCAACTGGTGTCCCCGTTGTCTTACGGCGCTTTCCGATGCAGAGGTTGAATATAAGGATCAGCCCGGATTTTTCTGGCATATCAAATATCCGATAAAGGGCGAGAGTGGCTTCGTTGAGGTTGCAACCACACGTCCCGAAACTATGTTCGGTGATACTGCCATTGCGGTTAACCCCGAGGACGAGGCAACGAAGCATCTTATCGGCAAAACCGTAATTCTTCCTATAGTAAACAGAGAAATTCCCGTTATTGCGGACGATTACGTAGAAATCGGCTTCGGAACGGGTTGCGTTAAGATAACCCCGGCTCACGACCCCAACGACTTCCTTGTAGGGCAAAGACATTCGCTCGAGCAGATAAAGGTTATGAACGACGATGCGACCATGAATTCCTATGCCGGAAAATATGAGGGTATGGATAGATACGAGTGCCGTAAGGCCCTCGTTGCAGATCTTGAAGCAGACGGATTCCTCGTTAAAACCGTTCCGCACGACCACAACGTAGGAACGTGCTACCGTTGCACAACTACCGTTGAGCCTCTTACCTCAGACCAGTGGTTTGTTAAAATGAAGCCCCTTGCCGAGCCTGCAATTGAGGCTGTTAAGGACGGCTCTATCAAATTCGTTCCCGAAAGATTTTCAAAGAACTACTTTAACTGGATGAACAATATCCTTGACTGGTGCATATCCCGTCAGCTCTGGTGGGGACACAGAATTCCCGCCTTCTATTGCGACGAGTGCGGACACATGGAGGTTTCCAAAACCGACGTTGAAGTTTGCCCCAAGTGCGGAGCTAAAATGCGTCAGGAGGAGGACGTTCTTGACACCTGGTTTTCTTCGGCGCTTTGGCCATTCTCGACTCTCGGTTGGCCTGAGAAGACTGAGGATCTTGCTCGCTATTATCCTACTGATACCCTCGTAACAGGTTACGATATAATAACGTTCTGGGTTTCGAGAATGATTTTCTCGGGCCTTGAGCATATGGGAGAAAAGCCCTTCTCGTCAGTATTTATTCACGGTCTTGTAAGAGATTCGCAGGGTAGAAAAATGTCAAAATCTCTCGGTAACGGCATAGATCCCTTGCAGGTTATAGACGAGTTCGGCGCAGATGCGCTGAGATTTGCTCTTGCAACGGGTAATGCCCCCGGAAACGATATGCGCTTCTCCGACGAAAAGATAGAGGCGGCAAGAAACTTTGCAAATAAGCTCTGGAACGCTTCAAGATTCGTTCTTATGAATCTTACCGAGGAGGACGGGGAGCTGCTTACGCTTCCCTCGGAGAACGAGCTTAACATAGAGGATAAATGGATACTTCAAAGTCTTGGCAAAACCGTAAAGAGCGTTATCCAGAACGTAGAAAATTACGAGCTTGGAATCGCCCTTGCCGAGATATATTCGTTCACGTGGGACCTTTTCTGCGACTGGTATATCGAGATGGTAAAGAGCCGTATATTCAGTGTCGGAACAAAGGATGCAA
>JAZORS010000069.1:0-3250 GCA_045656725.1 Eubacteriales bacterium
AGATACCAAAGAGAAGCAATAAAACTATTTGTACCGTTCTTCTTTCCGTAGTTATCACGCTGTTTTTGGTAATCGGTATTCTTTTTCTTGGATTCAACCAAGCGGATTCAGCAAGAATATCTGCCCTTCTTGACGTTGCAAAAAATGCGTACTATCAAGGCAAGGATGCTTTCATTTCGACTGTCACTTCAATAACTGCGGCAGACGATGCGGGCGTCATCTATGTTCCCATAACCCGTGAATATGCAGAGGAGCTTTTCCATATCATACTCCAAGTTATTCCCGCCGTGCTTATTGTGGTTGCCATCTTGCTTTCGGCAATTACACTTAAATTTTTCGCGGTTATGACGCGCGGCAAAATCAAATCGGATGATGAAAACAAATCTTGGTTTTTTAAACCGTCAAAAATTACGTGTTGCTTTTACATAGCCGTTGCTCTTTTAAATTCTCTCATCTTCGGAACCGATGTCTTTACGGTAACGGTGTATAACGTTTATCTGATTCTGCTTTCCGTATTCGCTTATTTGGGAGTTAAATTTCTGTATTCAATTATCACGAAACAAAAAAGCCCGGTGTTCGCAATCGGAATCATTCTGGTTTCGCTTCTTCTTTTCGGAACAACGGCGCTTGCGTTAATTTCATACCTTGGCGTTTATTTTGGTTTTGCAGCAAATAAAAAAACAGCAAATTCTGACTTATAAGACCATATTTCAAGAAAGGTCGGTGTTTTTATGTCACAAAATACAAACAAATCGAAAAACAATCAAAAAACCTACGTTCCTTTTGCTTCAAGAAAGGAAATAGGAGCAGCAATCCTTTTGGCTTGTATAAATATAGTTTTGCTCGCGGTTTTGTGCTCGTTTGTTAATGCTCCCGCGGCGCTACTCGCGCTTCCCGTAGTTCTTTGTTATCTTTTTGAGATTGCGCTTTTGGGAATTTCAAGAAAGGCAAAATCCTCGGTCGTGCCCGAAGCGAATATCGTCAACCTTCTTTCCGAGGAGGGAAGTGTTGTTATCAAAGATTCCTTAACTCCTATAATTGCTATGGACTCTTACGGAACTATTCTTTGGTATAACGACTCAATGAGTCATATTATCCCGCTTGAAGAAAATCTTGTAGGTGAAAATATTGATTTGCTTTTCAAGGAAAAAATATCGGCTGAAAATTTCGGAGAAATTCCTCTTACGATCGGAAATAAAATTTATTCCGCCGAGGGATTCACCGTTTCCGAGCGCGGTAACGGTCTTTACATTGCTATGCTCACCGATATAACAGCGCTTCGCGATGCAGAAAGACGGTATGCTGATGAAAGAGTTGCCGTGGCTTATATTACCATAGACAACGTCGAAGATATCCTTCAATACGTTCACGAAAAATTCCGTGATGCGGTTTCGGTTGTTGACGATAAGCTCAAAGCCTGGGCTTCCTCAATTAACGGAATTATCAAGCCGTACGATAACGATAAATACATTATGTTTTTTGATGCGGTTTATCTTAACAAGTTTATCGAGGACCGCTTTTCAATCCTTGACGAGATAAGAGATACAAGGGTAGGTGACAGTGTTTCCGTCACCGTTTCAATAGGTGTTTCCTGTGTAAGAGGTTCCTTGCGTACAAGAGAGCTTGCCGCAAAGGAAGCAATAGATATGGCGCTTCAGCGCGGAGGCGACCAAGCGGCGTATAAAACTGAGGATTCCATTGAGTATTACGGCGGTAAAACCAAAGCGGTTTATAAGCGTTCTAACGTTCGTTCAAGAACCTTTACAAGTCAGCTCAGTGCTCTTATTGCGCGTTCCGATAACGTAATTATAATGGGGCACCGATTCGGTGATTTCGATTCTCTCGGCGCATCTGTCGGCATTGCTCGTCTTTGCATGCTTTGCGGTGTTAAAACCAACATAGCGGTTGATATGCGCGACAAGAACCTTGCACCGAGCATTAGCATACTCAGTCAGACTGAAATGTATTCACAAATCTTTGTCGACAACGCGGAAGCGCTTGATCTTGTTACCCCTGATACGCTTGTTGTCCTCGTCGACCACAACACTCTTGACAGAGCGCAGTTCCCGGATATCGCAAAACGCGTAAATAATGTGGCGGTGCTTGATCACCACAGAAAAATCGATTCGCTTCCCGAATGTGTCAAAATTTCCTATATCGAGCCCTCTGCGTCAAGCGCATGCGAGCTTGTCACGGAAATGCTTGAAAACGCAGTAAGCTCACAAAGCTTGCTCAAAGAGGTTGCGGACATGCTTCTTGCGGGTATTCTTCTCGATACAAAGCAGTTTACGAGAAATACGGGAACAAGAACCTTTGGCGCGGCACAGTATTTGCGAGGTGCGGGCGCGAGTCCGTCAAACGTGTATAATCTCTTTAAAACTACGGCTGACGACCTATCAAAAGAGGCGAGATTCCATACCTCGATTCTGACCTATCACGACAATATTGCCATTGCCGCCTGTGACGGACAAACGGACGGTTCGTATAGAATTATAGCTTCAAAAGCAGCAGATAAAATGCTGACACTGCGCGGAATTGATGCGGCATTCACGCTTGTCAGAATAGGTGACTACATTCACATTTCCGGCAGATCAAACGGCAATGTGAACGTTCAGCTGATACTTGAACGACTGCACGGCGGCGGTCATTTTGACGTAGCGGGCGCTCAGGTAGAATCCGAATCTATAACCGGTGTGCTTGAAACCTTAAAAGCAAGCATTGACGAATATTTTGAACAGTAAAAAAAGAGAACAAGGAGAAACAGAATGAAGGTAATTTTACTTTGCGATATAAAAGGACAGGGTAAAAAGGATCAAATTGTAAACGTATCGGACGGATATGCGCGCAATTTCCTTTTTCCTCAAAAGAAAGCCATTCCCGCAGATGCGAAAGCTACAAATGAGCTGAAAAGCAAAGAGGATGCAAAGCAGTATAAGATCAGCGAGGAAACAAAGGCGGCCGAGGCGCTTGCCGAAAAAATCAGCAAGATAAAAGTGGATTTTAAAATGGGCCACGGAGCTGACGGACATCTTTACGGCTCTGTTACTTCAAAGGATATCGCAGAAGCTTTAAAGAAGGAGCTTGGCGTAGACGTTGACAAGCGTAAAATAACGCTCAAAGAATCTATCAGAGCATACGGTTTATATACTGTTGAAATCAAACTCTATATGAATGTTACGGCAAAATTCCAGGTAAACGTACACGAATAAAAAATTGACGAAAGAGTGCGAAAATGGATTCATCAAGTTTG
>JAZORS010000070.1:0-2249 GCA_045656725.1 Eubacteriales bacterium
CTTCTTATGGCGGCTGCCCGTCTTAATATCCCTACGATTTTCGTAAGCGGAGGACCTATGCTTGCCGGCCGTGTCGGCCGTAAGAAAACCAGCCTTTCAAGTATGTTTGAGGCGGGTGGCGCATATAGCGCAGGTAAAATTGACGAGTGCCGTCTTTGCGAATTTGAAGAAAAGACCTGTCCTACCTGTGGTTCATGCTCGGGAATGTACACGGCTAACTCAATGAACTGCCTTACCGAGGTGCTTGGTATGGGACTTTCCGGAAACGGAACTATTCCTGCCGTTTATTCTGCAAGAATTGAGCTTGCAAAGCATGCCGGAATGCAGATAATGGAGCTCGTTCGCAAAAATATCCGCCCAAGAGATATTATGACTGCGGATGCTATCAAAAACGCAATAACCGCAGATATGGCACTTGGCTGTTCTACGAACAGTATGCTTCACCTGCCCGCAATCGCAAACGAGTGCGGCGTTGCCTTTGATCTTGACGAGGTTAACAGAATAAGCGAGAAAACGCCTAACCTTTGCCATCTTGCACCTGCCGGACATACCTATATGGAGGACCTCAATGAAGCCGGAGGAGTTTATGCCGTTCTTTCCGAGATAGATAAGCTTGGACTCTTGAATCGTGACGTTATGACTTGTACCGGTAAGACGCTCGGTGAAAATATCAAGTCGGCAAAGAATCTTGACACCGATACGATAAGAACAGTTGACAATCCGTTCAGTTCAACAGGCGGTATCGCAGTTCTCAAAGGAAATCTTGCACCTGACGGTTGCGTGGTTAAGAGGAGTGCTGTTGCCCCCGAAATGCTTTGCCACGAAGGACCTGCAAAGGTTTATGAAAGCGAAGAGGAAGCTATTGCGGCAATTTACAGCGGAAAAATCGTAAAGGGCGACGTTGTCGTTATCAGATACGAAGGTCCTGCGGGCGGCCCCGGAATGCGTGAGATGCTTTCGCCTACCTCCGCAATCGCAGGTATGGGACTTGATAAGGACGTTGCTCTTATAACCGACGGTAGATTTTCCGGCGCAACACGTGGAGCGTCTATCGGTCACGTATCTCCCGAGGCTGTAAGCGGCGGTCTTATCGCATACGTCAAGGACGGAGATATAATTTCTATAAATATTCCAGAATACAAAATCGAGCTCAAGGTTCCGTCATCGGAAATTGAGAAAAGAAAAAGTGAGATGCCTATAAAGAGAAAAACCGAAATTACAGGCTATCTCAAGCGCTATTCCGCTATGGTAAGCTCTGCGGATAAGGGCGCAATAATCAACAAATAAGTAAAAGAGGATTTGTATATGTCAATGACAATGACACAAAAAATACTCGCAAATCATGCGGGGCTTGATAAAGTTGAGGCAGGTCAGCTCGTTCTCGTTAACGTTGACCGAGTTCTCGGAAACGATATAACGTCCCCTGTTGCAATACGTGAGTATGAAAAAATAGGTGTAAGCGGCGTTTTCGATAAAGAAAAGGTTACTATGGTTATGGACCACTTTGCGCCGAACAAGGATATAAAAGCTGCCGTTCAGTGCAAAATGTGCCGTGATTTCTGCGAAAAAGAAGAAATCGTTAATTTCTTTGACGTTGGAAATATGGGTATCGAGCACGCACTTCTGCCGGAAAAGGGACTCGTTATTCCCGGTGACGTTGTCATTGGCGCAGATTCTCATACTTGCACATACGGTGCGCTTGGCGCATTTTCAACCGGCGTCGGCTCAACGGATATGGCTTGTGCTATGGCAACCGGAAAAGCATGGTTTAAGGTTCCGTCAGCAATTAAATTCGTTCTTAAAGGAAAACTCAATAAATACGTTTCCGGCAAGGACGTTATCTTACATATCATAGGAAAAATCGGTGTTGACGGCGCACTTTATAAATCCATGGAGTTTACGGGCGAGGGTGTTTCATCTCTTTCCGTATTCGATAGACTCACAATTTCAAATATGGCTATTGAGGCAGGAGCTAAAAACGGTATATTTGAGGTTGACGAAAAAACCGAGGCTTACGTAAAAGAGCGTTCGGATAGGGAATTTAAGGTTTTCAAGGCAGATCCTGATGCAAAATATGACGAGGTTATCGAAATTAACCTCTCCGATATAAAATCGACGGTTGCTTTCCCTCATTTGCCTGAAAACACACGCACAATTGACGAGGTTGGCGACGTAAAAATCGACCAGGTCGTTATCGGCTCTTGCACAAACGGTTATTATAAGGATTTAGCCGAAGCGGCTGAAATTCT
>JAZORS010000071.1:0-2184 GCA_045656725.1 Eubacteriales bacterium
CTTTTCCTCCATGTATTTGAGAACTGCGGGAAGAACTCCGCAGGATCCGCAGGTGGGTGCGGTTACTATCCTGCCGCAGTCGGCGTTTTGCTCACTGACTGCAAAGGCGTAAGCGCAGACCAGTCGGTTTTCTCTCGTTTGAGGACTTTCGTCAATGTGCCGCTGATTGAAAAGGTGCTGTGCCTTTCGGCTAACCTCAAGACCTCCCGGGAGCGTTCCCGTGTGGATAAGTCCCTCGCGAATGGCATTTTCCATGGTCTCCCAAACCCGATGCAGAAAAGGTATAAAATCCTCTCCCTCATGCTCGAAAACGTAGTCGGAAAGGCGGATGTTTCTTGATTTGCAGAGATTTGCGATCTCGGTGAAGCTGCTTTCGGGATAAACGTCCTGATCGGGCGCGTTTTCCTCTCCGGGCATTCTTATCTCACCGCCGCCGATGCTGAGGAAGGTGGTCTCCGCCGTCTTTTTGTCCCCCACAAAGCCTTCAAAACGCAGGGTGTTGGGATGCTCCAGCTGAACGTTGTCGGTGTTGAACACGACCCGGCAGGGAAGTGGCGACAGCGCGTCGGTGACGGCGCGGTCTGTGCCGTGCCCCTTTCCTGTTTTCGCAAGGGAGCCGTAAAGCGTTACAACTATGCTTTCAAGACCGGGATTTTGCGCTGCAAAGCGCTGAGCGGCAAATGCGGGGCCCATCGTGTGAGAGCTGGACGGTCCCGTTCCGATTTTGTATATATTTTTGACAGATTTCATTCCCATGTGAGAGGTCTCCTTTGAGGGAAAATATTTTCGAGCTTATTGTACCACAAAAAATTCCGATTTTCAATAGTGTTTTTTGAAGCCGCCGCTCGTTTTTGCCCTTGCCCGACCAACTATGTTTGTAAACTGATTGAAATATCCGCCAAAATATGATATAATGGGTTTGCAGATAAATAAGAATTTGAAAACAAGGAGAACAGGTAGATGATTCGAATATCATACACATCAATGGTGGTGTTCATAAGTATCATTTGGTGTTTGGTAAGAGTGGTATGTGCAATTAAAGCCAAGAGAGCAGATTGGAAAAGAGAACTGCAACTGCTTTTGGTATATATCTGCGTTGTCGTTGTTGCTCGCTTTGCCTTTTTTCCATTTTCTAAAGTAGATGGAGAAATACAACCGCTTATTTATGAAAGTGCAAAAGTATTTCCGTTTCGGATAAATTGGATTCCGCTTGTTAACTTGTTTGATTATCCCGAAATGAGAGAAATTTTGATAAATGTAATTGGAAATACGGCAATGTTTATCCCATTGGGAATTGTTTGGCCAAGTGTTTACAAAGGATTGGATAGCCACCGGAAAGTTATTTTTTCAGGTATTGGTGTTTCCTTATGTATTGAGATTTTACAACTTCCCTTTTATGACAGGGTATCCGATATTGATGATTTATTACTAAATTTGTTAGGCTTTATCATTGGGTATCTGTTGTATCTCCTTGTCAAGTCGTTAAAGAAAAATATTCATAAAATTCAGTAAATTACGATTTATTGACAAAAAATAAAGTTGTGAGGTGAGGCAAGTGATAGAAATAACTACCTGGATGGACGGCTTTTTGAAGGCTTTAAATAAAGATTTTGGCAGCCGCGTATGGTTTGTCGGATTGCAGGGCAGTTACGGTCGCGGCGAAGCAACCGAAACGAGCGATATTGACGTTGTTGTGATACTTGACGAGCTGTCTGCTTCGGGCATTCAAAGATATAATGCGATGTTGGACACACTGCCTCACAGAGAGCTGATCTGCGGTTTTCTTTCGGGCAAGGAAGAGCTTTTTCACTGGGAGCCTTCCGACCTTTTGCAGTTTTATTATGACACGACGCCCCTAAAGGGAAGTCTTGATGAATTGTTGCCGTTGCTTGACAGGGCGACAGTTGAACGGGCTGTCAGAATCGGCGCTTGCAACATCTATCACGGGTGTGTGCATAATATGCTGCATGAGAAGAGCGAAGATGCTTTGAAGGGATTATATAAGGCCGCGTCTTTTGTTGTGCAGGCCGTTGCTCTGCGACAAACGGGCAAATACGTAAAGCAAAAAAGAGATTTGCCCAACGTTGTTTCCTCAGATGAAAAAATTATCGTTGAGAACCTCTTGAAGATCAAGGACGGTTGTGATTTTGACTTTGACAATATGTCCGAGACTTTGTTTTCGTG
>JAZORS010000072.1:0-4205 GCA_045656725.1 Eubacteriales bacterium
TTATAAAAACGGTGTTCGCGAGATAGTTCTCACCGGCATTGAAACCGGTGCTTACGGCAGAGATTTTGACACGGGATATACCCTCGGTGACCTGATTGGTGAGCTTGATTCTCTCGGCATACCCGAAAGAATAAGGCTCGGCTCGTTAGCTCCCGAGCTTGTGGGGCGTGATTTTGCCGAAAAGGTAAAAAACACGAAAAGCCTTACGCCTCATTTCCACATATCCATGCAAAGCGGCTCGGATAAAGTTCTTGCCGCGATGAAGCGCAGATACAATTCGGCTATGGCTTATGAGAACATAATGCGCCTTCGCGAGATATTTCCAAACGCAGAATTTACCACCGATATGATGGTTGGCTTTCCCGGCGAGAGTGAAGATGATTTTCTTTCAAGTCTTGAATTTATAAAAAAGGTCGGATTCCTTGACGTTCACGTTTTCAGCTATTCAAAAAGGGCGGGAACGGAGGCGTATGGCTTCCCGAATCAAGTGCCCGAGGAAATCAAGCGGGAAAGAAGCCGAAAAATGATAAGCTTCAAAAACGCAATAAGGGACGAAAAGCTCGCTCTTATTGTCAAATCGGGAAGGGAGCTTCCCGTCATTGCGGAAACCAAGCTTGAGGATGGCATCTATTCTGCGCACGCGGATAATTTTGCTGAAATAAGATTTCTTTCAAAAAACAAACGCGATATTCGCGGAGAACTGCTTACAGTCCGCCCCGTGTCAAGCGAAAACGGAATAATCTTTGCAGAAGAAATTTAATTAGTGTAAACAATTATTTATATAAACGGAGAGAGAAATGGAAAATTCTAAAAAAACAATGGACAAAATAGTTGCGCTTTGCAAGACCAGGGGCTTTATTTTCCCCGGCTCTGAAATTTACGGAGGTCTTGCTAACTCCTGGGACTACGGCCCTCTCGGCGTTGAGTTCAAGAATAACGTTAAGCGCGCATGGTGGAAAAAGTTTGTTCAACAGTCGCGTTACAACGTGGGTCTTGATGCGGCTATTATAATGAACCCTGAAACCTGGGTGGCTTCTGGCCACGTCGGAGGATTCTCCGATCCTCTTATGGACTGCAAGCAGTGCAAGGCGCGCCACAGAGCCGATAAGCTTATTGAGGATTATGCTTTTCAGAACGGTACAAGTGACAATCCTGCCGCTTGGAGCTTTGAGGAAATGGCAGAGTTTATCAAGGATAAAAAAATTGCCTGCCCTATTTGCGGCGGTATGAATTTCACCGATATTAAAAAATTCAATCTTATGTTCAAGACCTTCGTAGGCGTAACGGAGGATTCTTCCAGCACCGTTTATCTTCGCCCCGAAACTGCACAGGGTATTTTCGTTAACTTCCCCGCAGTTCAGCGCTCAATGAGAAAAAAGCTTCCCTTCGGCGTTGCACAGATCGGTAAGTCTTTCAGAAACGAGATAACTCCCGGTAACTTCGTGTTCAGAACACGTGAGTTTGAGCAGATGGAGCTTGAATTCTTCTGCAAGCCGGGAACCGACCTTGAATGGTTTGAATATTGGAAGAATTATTGCCATAAGTTCTTGCTTGTCCTTGGCATGAAGGCGGAAAATCTCCGACTTCGCGATCACGATAAGGACGAGCTTTGCTTCTACTCAAAGGCAACTACCGACTTTGAATTCCTCTTCCCGTTCGGATGGGGCGAGCTCTGGGGCGTTGCTGACAGAACGGATTACGACCTCGGTCAGCACCAGGAGCATTCCGGCAAGGATATGACTTATTTCGATCAGGAAACGGGCGAGCATTACATTCCTTACGTTATAGAGCCCTCTCTCGGCGCGGACCGCGTGAGCTTGGCATTCCTTGTTGACGCTTATGACGAGGAGGAGCTTTCGGAGGGAGATATCCGCGTAGTTTTGCATCTTCACCCAGCTCTTGCACCGGTGAAAGCGGCTGTTTTGCCTCTTTCTAAAAAGCTCTCTGAAAAGGCGCTTGAGCTTTACGACGAGCTTGCGTGCGAGTTCCCCGTAGAGTTTGACGAAACCGGCTCTATCGGTAAGAGATATCGCCGTCAGGACGAGATAGGAACGCCATTCTGCATTACTTACGATTTTGAAACCGAAAACGATTCTTGCGTTACCGTGCGTGACAGAGATTCGATGGAGCAGGTAAGAATTCCTATTTCCGAGGTTAAGGCGTATATCAGCGAACGGCTTAAATTCTGATAAACCGAGGACTTGCGCCTCGAAGGGACTGTCACATTTGGGCATAACCGAACGAAAAGGGCGTAGGTATTTAAGTTATACCTATGCCCTTGCTTTTTTGTTGTGTATTACGTTATTAAGGTTGAAAACCTGCGGTTTTCTCTATTTTATTTTTTCGTTCTATTTCCGTTCTCGCGCTCTAACGTACACTTGTACGCCTACGCTCGCGCGAACGAAAATTTCTGCTCCAAATCTGTTCGTCCACATAGTCTATCACATTAAAAATTCGCTAAAATCAGAAATTCCGCCGTGTTTTTTAAAGTTATCTGTTGATATTATTGAATTTTTAATGTGACAGCCACACAAATAAAAAGGATTAAGGTTAATATGAAAAGAATAGCTTCATTTTCCGTGGACCACGACCTTGTTGACGAAGGTATTTACGTATCGCGTATAGACGGAGATATAATCAGCTACGATTTGAGAACCAGAAAGCCCAACGCGGGTGACTATATGGATAACGTAACGATGCATTCCGTTGAGCATATGTTTGCAAGCTACGTGAGAAACTCGGCTTACGGCGATAAAATAATATACTTCGGCCCGATGGGTTGCAGAACCGGATTTTATCTTCTCGTGCGTGATTTAGAAAACGGCGAGGTTCTTTCTCTCGTTAAAGAAACTCTTGAAAAAATAGTTTCGCACGATGGTGAGGTTTTCGGCAAAAGCCGCAAGGAATGCGGAAATTATCTTGAGCTTGATATGGAATCGGCAAGGCGCGAGGCAAAAAGATACCTTGGCGTTTTAAATGCACGCGAGTGGGATTTTTGTTATAAAGGATAAGCAATATGACTATTGGAATTATAGGAGCTATGGAAATCGAGGTAAACGAAATCCGCGATATGCTCGAAGAACGCCGCGAAGAAGAAATCAGCGGTATAAAATTTTACACGGGTACGCTTTTCGGAAAGCAAGTAGTCGTCGCAAAATGCGGAATTGGCAAGGTTTTTGCCGCTATTTGCGCCGAGGCGATGATAATTAAATACAAGCCTGACCTTATCGTGAATACCGGCGTTGGAGGCGGTCTTGCTGACGGACTTTCCACAGGTGACGTTGCCGTAGCGACAAAGCTTGTTCAGCACGATATGGATACTTCGGCTCTCGGAGATGAGATAGGTCTTGTTTCCGGAATAAACAAAGTCTTTTTTGATTCTGACGAAAGAGCAAGAGAAATTCTCATTTCTGCCGCGGCATCGTTCAACGTAAACGCAAAGCAGGGAGTTATTGCCAGCGGAGATAAATTCATAGCAGACAGGGCGGAAAAGAAAAGAATAACCGAGCTTTTCGGGGCATGCGCCTGCGAGATGGAGGGTGCGGCAATCGCGCAAACCGCCTACGTAAACAATACCCCCTTTGCCGTTATCAGAGCCATATCGGATTCGGCAGACGACGGAGCGACAATGGATTACGGAGCTTTTCTTCCTCTTGCGGCAAAGGCGTCAAAGGACCTTACGCTCGCGCTTGTGAAGGCATACTGAAAACCGCCCCGACTTTTATCGGAAATTAACGACACATAGATTATAATATACGAAGTTCGTGTCTGTCTGCAGAGCCGTAAGGGAGTCGAACTCATAAGGTTTTAAAAGATAGATTTCTCCCTATACATCACCGAATTTTCCTTAAATATTGTATATTTCTCGAAAAATTCAGCTCGTCTATGAAAAAATCTATTCTTTTAAAACTGCTACGCATCTTACGGCAAATAAATTTTTGATGTATTTTGTTGCGACGGGGCGCGGTAAAGTACGACTTTACTAGTCACGGCGTGTCGAAAGACACTAAAAGTTATTGCCGTAAGACTTGTTAGTTCGACTCCCTTACGGCTAGGCAAGAGAAAATAATACGAACCAGCTCTAAAGCGTGAATTTTCAGCGCTTTCGGCACTTATCTCTCTTGCAAAGTCCGCACTTGGCTACGAGAGCCAAGCGCCAAAATCAACTAAAAATTAAGGCACAGAGTTCTCCGAATTTTCGAGAG
>JAZORS010000073.1:0-7091 GCA_045656725.1 Eubacteriales bacterium
AAAAGTTAGAAGAATACATACATTACTACAACAATGATAGAATCTCTCTCAAACTAAAAGGAATGAGCCCAGTACAGTACCGAGCTCATTCACAAGCAATTTAATATTTATTTTTTGTCTAAACTTTTGGGTTCACTTCAAGTGCCTCTGTCGTTTCTTTATACAAACTTTAAAAATTAAGGTTGAAAATCTGCGATTTTCCTCGATTTTGTTATAGTTTTTTATTCTATCGTCGCTTCCTCCCTCCGACGTATAAAATACGCCTCTCGGTCGGAGAACGACGATTTCTGCTCCAAATCAAGCTAGCCCCGGCGGTCAGTTAAATCCGTCTTTGACGGATGAAATCGCTTTCGCGATGAAATCCTGCTTCGCAGGGTATAATGTCAAACGTGCTACTTTATTTGGGCATAAACGAATAAAAAACAAGTGAGGTATGGATTTTCCGTATCTCACTTTTCATTTTTTAATGCCGCGCTTTTGCATATTTTCCCTCTTTTTTTCATATTATCGAAATGAAAATATCCTTTTGGATATAAGTTAACGATGGGCCGCAAGTCGGCAGAATGGAGAGTAGTATGAATAAAAAAATTCAAAAAGAAACGGAAAGCTCCTGCGAGTATATTTTGCCCGATTATCTTGGGGACGTAAAAAAACTCCTTATGAGCTCTGCCAAGGTAATACCGTCGGGAAAATTCAGCTCGGAGGATTCGCTTGACTTGGCGGGTATCGTTCAGTTTGACGTCGTTTATCTCGATGCTGAAAACAAGCTCAGCGCGGCAAGCTTCACCTCGGATTACGATTTTTCCGTACCGACAGGTGAAAATTACAGGGATTCGTTTATAAAAACCGCAGTTTCCACCTATGCTATACGCCTTACAGGACCGCGGAAAATCAGCGCAAAATGCAACGTAGGTATTGAGGGCGTGATTATGGAGGAGAATGCGCTTATGGCATCGGGCAGTGCCTTTTCCGAGGATAGAGCGCCAGAGGTTCTTTACGACACCGTTAAAATAGAGCGCTGGGATAATTCAGAACCGCTCGAGAGGGAATTTGCGGAAGAAGCCGCAAGTCTTGAAGGCGTTTTGGCGGATGATATAGAGATAATAACAAGCGGCGCGAACGTGAGAATCACTGATACAGAGGCAACAGAAGGCGGAGTTAAAGTCAGCGGTGTTATAGTTATAACTTCAATTATCAGAGTAGATTCCGAGCCACCGTTTGCCATAAGACGCGAGATTCCCTTTGAGGAAGAAGTGACAATAGAAGGTGCCCTTGACGGCGGATCGACAGTGGCAGATGCTGTTATAAGCTCACTGAACCTAACTGCAAACGAATCCGAGGGCGCGGCATCTGTGGTTGCGAACGTAATTATGGAGCTTTCGGTTGCTAAAATCGGCAACGAAGAAGAAAAAATAGTAAAGGATGCGTATCTTTGCGAATGCGACACCGAAGAAAGCTTTGAGAAAATCAAGTATAACGAGCACAGCACAGCAACTAAATGCGAAATTTGCGGCTCTGTTCGGCTTTCGGGTGATGATGTTTCCTTGGAAGGTCTTTCTGATTTTCTTTCCGTTTTAGCTGTTTTTCGTATTCCCGAGATAGAGTCGGCTTTTGATAATAAAATCAAGGCGGAAGCGCAAATTAGTGGCATAGCGTGTCAAATTAACGAGAGCGGCGAGTGCAATTACTCTCCGTTGAAGTTATCGGTTCCCATAAGCTTTGATGTAAATAATAGTGTGCATTTATCCGATGAAAAGAACACGATTGTGAAGATTTCCCCCTGTTATCCCGAGTTTTCTATTGACGGTGATGCCGTGCACATGAAATTTGTAACCGATGCGCTCGTCTTGGTTTCGGAAGAAAAAAGCGCGCAGCGACTTGTCAGCTGTGAAGCGGTTGGCGAAAACAAATATTCGGAGAGTCTATCAAGGGTTTCCGTTTATTATCCCGAGGACGGTGAATCGTTGTTCTCTGTGGCTAAAAAGTTCCACACGAGCGTTGAGGCAATCGCAAAAAATAACGATATTACAGCCGAGGTTTCCTCGCTTGAATCCGCTTCGTCTTTTGAACGCTTGATTATTAGGTAAATATTATAAGAGGCACTATCTTTAAAGATAATGCCTCTGGTTTTTTATTCGGTTCTACCAAAATTACAAAGCAGGGACTGACAAAGAGATTTGGTGCGGAAAACTTTGTTCTTCGTGAGCGTCGGCGTACTTTGTACGGCAGAGCACGAAAACAAAGTTAGAATAAAAAATCTAAATTGCTTGGAGAAAACCGCAGGTTTTCAACCTTAATATCAATCATTTTTAAGAAATAAAATTAGGGGCACTGTTTTAAAAATAGCACCCCCATTTTTATTCGTTTATGCCCAAATGTCAAAGTCAGTCAGTTTTGGTCAAGCCAGTTTTTACCCACACTGACGTCAACTGTGAGCGGAATAGAGAGCCGATACACATTTTCCATTGCCTCTTTCACAATTTCCTTGGCCTTTTCGGCATCGCTCTCGCGAACCTCGATAACAAGCTCGTCGTGAACCTGCATTACGATATGGGCATCTATATTTGCCTGTCTTATCGCTTCGTCGACTTTTATCATTGCGAACTTCATTATATCTGCCGCCGCGCCTTGAATCGGCGCGTTCATTGCAACTCGCTTTCCGAATGCGCGGAGCATTCCGTTCGAGGCATTGAGCTCGGGAATATAGCGCCGCCTTCCCATAGGTGTTGTGGTGTATCCGTTTTCCTTTGCCACTTCAACTACCTTTTCAAGATATTCCTCGATTCCCGGGTAATTCATAAGATAATTTTTGATATATCTTCCTGCTTCCTGGGTGGTAGTTCCTATGTCCTTTGCAAGAGAGAAGCCACTTATTCCGTAAATTATGCCGAAATTGACAGCTTTTGCTCTTTTTCTCATATCTTCCGTGACGTCCTCTTCTGGAACACCGAAAACTGCGGCGGCTGTCTTTCTGTGAATATCAGCGCCTGACATAAACGCCTCTTTCATATTATAGTCGTCTGAAATATGAGCAAGCAAGCGCAACTCGATCTGCGAATAATCGGCATCAACGAGGGTATAACCCTCGTCTGCAATAAAGCATCGGCGCATTTCGCGCCCCATCTTCGTTCTGATGGGAATGTTCTGAAGATTTGGGTCTTGGCTGGAAAGCCGTCCCGTTGCCGTCAATGCCTGCTTGAAATCCGTGTGTATTCTGTCGTTTTCATCGGCAAGCTGTGGCAGTGCCGCGGCATAAGTTCCGCGAAGCTTCGTTACCTGTCTGTATTCGAGAATATCGTCAATAATCGGTGAATAGGGGCGCAGGGATTCAAGAGTTTCAGCATCGGTTGAATAGCCGTTTTTGCCCTTTTTCTTTAAAATCGGCAAACCAAGGACGACAAAAAGCACCTCTCCGAGCTGTTTCGGGGAATTGATATTGAACTGCTTTCCGGCTGACTTGTATATCTTCTCGGTGAGCTCGCCTTCAAGCTCGAAAAGCGCATCCGAAAAATCGTTCATCAGCTTTGTATTGATTTTAAATCCGCGGTCCTCAACCCTTGCAAGAATACCGATAAGCGGAAGCTCAAGCCCGTCTAAAATATAGTCAAGCCCATCTTCGCTTATCTTTTTCCTCATTTCCGCTTCAAGACGGTGCATAAGCTCCGGACAGGGCGAAGAATCGCCAACGCTCTCCGACAAAAACATACTGACAAGAGAGGGTATGCCGGCAGAGCCGCTGCCGGGATTTAACACGTATGCGTAAAGTGAAAGGTCGAGAAGCTTTGTTTCGGGGGATAAGGTCGCGCCAAGCTTTTTGAAAAAATGCCAAAGATTTTTAGCTTCATAGCATATTACGGTTTTTCCCGAAATTGCCTTGCCAAGCGCGGCAAAATCGCCCGAATAACGCAAGTTTCCTTCCTTTATATTATATATATAGAAAGCGTCCTTGCCGTGATAAAGCGAAATTTCTGAAATATCGAGCGCTTTCAAATCCGTTTCCGAAATATCGCGGAAGCACGCCTCGTACTGACAGGAGGCGGCTTCTTCATTTTCGCTTTCTGCTGAAAGAGAAAACTTGGTTATAAAGGAATTGAGCTCAAGCTCAGTGAACTTTTTATAAAGACCCGATTTATTGAAGCCCTCGTATTTTATATCGTCAAGGGTAAGGTTTATCTTTGCATCGGTTTCAATTTTGGCAAGCCTCTTTGAAAGGTAAGCCATTTCCTTGTCGGCAATAAGCTTTTCTCTGACACCGTTTTTAATGCTTGCGTCGTCAATATTTTCATAAATTCCGTCAAGCGAGCCGAATTTTGCAATAAGTGCGCCTGCGGTTTTTTCACCAATGCCGCGAACACCGGGAATGTTGTCAGAGGAATCTCCCATAAGCGCCTTCATATCAACGAATGCCTCGGGCGCTATTCCGTATTTGTTGAAAAACTCTTCTCTTTTCATAACGAGAGTGTCGCTGTTGGTTGCAAGAAGAACCGTTACCTTATCGTCTATAAGCTGGAGAAGATCGCGGTCACCCGAAAGAACGAAGCTCACAGTGTCTTCATCTGCTGAGTGCGCCCATTTTGCCACTGTACCCTGAATATCGTCTGCCTCGTAGCCGGGAAGCTCAAGGGTGTGTATACCCATAAGCTCAAGGCATTCCTTGGCATCGGCAAACTGCGCGAGAAGGTCGGGTGGAGTAGGGTTTCTTCCGGCTTTATATTCGGGATACATTTCGTGGCGGAAGGTTGGATGCTTTAAATCGAAGGCAACCGCCGCATAATCCGGCTTTACCGCGTCCAGCTGACGCGATATTATATTTATCATTCCGAATATCGCGTTAGTCGGCTTTCCGCTTTTTGTAGACAGAGGTCTGACACCGAAAAAAGCTCTGTTTATTATACTGTTTCCGTCTATAACAAGTATTTTTTTCATATATGGTCGCCCTCGTCTTCCGTGTTTTGAGTTGCGCTTTCTTCGTCACCGTCAAAATTAAGCTCGTAATAGTCCTCGCGGTTTTCTACATCCTCTTCCTCGGGCTCGGTGCCCTCTTTCTCTTCGGGATTTTCGTTTTTAGCATAAAGCACAGCGGCTCTTTTTGCCGCCGCCTCTTTTATGAGGGCGACGGTTTGGTTTTCTTTGTCCTCATTTAAGCTGCCGGCAAGCGCGAGCCGCGCAAGAATGAAAAGAAGAAGGGATACGGTAAGCAGAATTTCAAAAAGACTGTTTGAGACAAGCTTTCCCTCTACGATGTAAACGATAAGAGAGGGAATTGCGGAATAAGCGGTAAGAAGCATAGCGGCAAATCCGAATGCGGTATACCTCGGCCACTTTTCGCGTCCTATTGAAATTCTGGTTTCGTAAAGGAAAAATATTGCCGAGAATATATAAGCCATCTGGTCGAGAATCTTTGCAGGGGCGTTAATGGGAAGGGTATTATCGAAATAAAGGTACGCCGAATAAGCAGCAAGAAATACGACTGTTATTATGCCGAAATCAGCTCTTTTCGTGTTTCCGGTTTTAAGGTTCAGCGTTCCGAGAACAAAGTGCCCGACGGAAAGAAGGGCAAGAATGCCGAGCGCAAGGGAAAAGTACGGCTGCCCGATTTTGCCGGCTCCGTCGAATTCAATAAGCTTGCCGAGGTATTTGAAAAATATGCCGAGCGCGTGGCTTGCATAAAGAACAAGAGCCGCGCCGAGAGTTCCCGCGAAAATGTAATTGAGGGGGGATGAGAAATCAAATACGAGCTTCCTTGAACGCTTTGCGAAAAAAGCATAGCTGAGGGAAAAGATAACTGCTCCCAGCATTATGCTGTTTGCGGGCCCTATAAGCGAGGAGCTCACAAAATACGAGCTTTCAAAATCAAAGGATGTGAAGAGCGCCACCGTCCTCATGACCGACGCGGAAAGCATAAATATTGCCGTGAGCAAAAAGTATATATTGAAAAGAGCCGATTTGTTCTTCATAATTAACTCCGACTTAAAATTTATAAGTTATAGTAAATACAGTATTATTTTACT
Organism: Eubacteriales bacterium; assembly: GCA_045656725.1. Lineage (GTDB taxonomy): Bacteria > Bacillota > Clostridia > Oscillospirales > CAG-272 > UBA1740. The sequence continues at coordinate 6,012 of JAZORS010000073.1, forward strand.
ATATAATTGTTAACAAATTGTAACAAAATTAAGTTATGATTAAAAATATGTAGATTCATTTTCTTTTTTTGTTGAAAATTTTAAATTTATAGTTTGTGCAAAATATACAAAAACAGATGTTAAACTTTGTAAAAATTTTTCGTAAAAAAATGAAAAAAAGTTTGAAAAAGTATTGCAATTTCCCCAATAATATAGTATAATTATTGAGCTTGATATGCGATGAAGCGGGAGGTGGCTGCCAATGCGGCAGGGAATTTCCGTGGAGTATGTCCGATATTTTAACCGGGCGAAACAAGACTTATGCCGTATATGTAATACGTGTTTTGATCGGTTCCGAATGCTGCTGCGGTCAGCTTTCTGAACTGATTTTGTCAGGGTACGTTCAAAACACACGGTGCGGCGTGAAACCTATCGCCCTTCTTAAAACGGTTTAAGCAATACGTAAAAAGGAGGACACCCTAAATGGCACAGGGAAAAATCAGAGTAAGACTCAAAAGCTACGATTCAACAATCATCGACGCCGCAGCTCAGAAGATAGTTGACGTTGCAAAGAGAAACGGAAGCAAGGTCAGCGGTCCTATTCCGCTTCCTACCGACAAAGAGGTTGTAACAATCCTCAGAGCGGTTCACAAGTATAAGGACAGCCGTGAGCAGTTCGAAATGAGAACTCACAAAAGACTGATTGACATCCTTGACCCCCAGCAGAAGACGATCGAGGCGCTTATGAGCATCGAGCTTCCTGCAGGAGTTAAGATCGAGATCAAAGCTTAATCGGAACTAACCCATCCGATAAAAGGGAGCTTCAAATCCCTCAAAATACCACACCTCGTGGTCACGTTGGCGGAATCGTTAAAACGAAAATTCAAAGCCGTCAACCAATAATCAAGGAGGAAAAATGAAAAAAGGCATTATCGGAAGAAAGCTGGGCATGACTCAGATATTCGACCAAAAAGGCAACGTAATACCCGTAACCCTGATTGAAGCAGGTCCTTGCGTGGTATCACAGAAGAAGACTGTTGAAACAGATGGCTATTCCGCAATTCAGCTAAGTCGGAGGCCAAGCGGTCTTAGGAAGACAAC
>JAZORS010000074.1:0-7335 GCA_045656725.1 Eubacteriales bacterium
ATACAAGCAATAACGTCTTCAAGAGTTGACGGCATAAGCTTGGTAAGAACTTGTCTCATACCGCCCGATTCAAGCTGAAAAACTCCCTCGGTTTTTGCTTCTGAAAGAAGCTTAAAGGTTTTCTTATCGTCAAAAGGAATACCGGCAACTGAAAAATCCGGATTTTTTTCCCTAATTGCACGCTCGGCATCATCTATAACCGTCAGATACCTAAGACCGAGAAAATCGAATTTTACAAGGCCGAGGCGCGCATCCGTATTCATATCGAACTGGGTAACGACACCCGTTCCGCTATACGAAAGAGGCACGTATTCCCATGTAGGATTTTCGGTTATAACGACGCCTGCCGCATGCGTTGAAGCGTGGCGCGGCATTCCTTCCAGTTGGCGCGATATATCAAGAAGCCGGCGAACATCGGCATCGCTTTCGTAAACCGCCCTCAAATCCTTGGTTTTTACAGCCGATTCAATGTTAATGTTCAGCTCGCGCGGAATGAGCTTTGCTACCGTATCAACCTTCGAATAGGGCATTCCGAGAGCCCGTCCGACGTCACGGACGACAGCGCGCGCCGCGAGTGTTCCAAAGGTGACAATCTGCGCAACCTTATCGTCGCCGTATTTGCGTTTTACGTAATCGATGACCTCTTCTCTTCTATTATAGCAAAAATCTATGTCGAAATCGGGCATAGAAACTCGCTCGGGGTTCAAAAATCTTTCAAAGAGCAAATCGAAGGCAATCGGATCGACGTCTGTTATTCCTATACAGAACGCAACAAGACTTCCCGCGCCCGAACCGCGCCCAGGTCCTACCGGAATTTCGCTTTTCTTCGCATAAGCCACAAAATCAGAAACAATAAGAAAATACGCATTGAAGCCCATTTTGTCTATAATCGAAAGCTCGTATTCAATTCTGTCAATATACGTTTGCTTTTCGTTCTTTGAAAAGTCAAATCTTCCGTCCTTTGAAAGACGCTCAAAGCCGCGATATGCATCAGAACGAAGCTTGTCCTTATGCGTAAGTCCGCCCTCAATGGTAAAGGTCGGAAGGTGAAGCTTATCAAATTCAAAATCAAAATTACACTTTTCTGCTATTTTCACAGTATTTTCAATCGCGCCCTCATACTGTGAAAACAGTCTTTTCATTTCTTCGGTGGATTTGAAATAAAACTCGTCGGTTTCAAAGCCGATGGGTTTGCCGTCCGTTATGACATTATTAGTCTGAATGCACATAAGAATTGCCTGTGTATACGAATCTTCCTTTTCGATGTAGTGAACGTCATTCGTTGCGACCATGGGAATCGAAAGCTTTTCGCTGATAAGCTTTATCCCGTAAGCAACCCGTCTTTCATCATCAAGCCCGTGATTCTGTATTTCAAGATAAAAATCGTCACCGAAAATGGATTTCATTTCAAGGGCGCATTTTTCTGCCTCGCCGATATTACCGGCGAGGATAAGCTGTGGAATTTTTCCCGCAACACAGGCAGAAAGCGCAATAAGCCCATCGTGATTTTCACGGATAAGCTCCATATCAATTCTCGGTTTCATATAAAAGCCGTTTGAATAGCTTTCCGAAACCATATAACAAAGATTTCTGTATCCTATCTCATTTTTACATAAAAGCACAAGATGGTTTCCCGAGGAATGGGCTTTTCCCTCTTTTATATGTCTTGATTCGGGCGCGACATAGACCTCGCATCCGATAATCGGTTTAATACCTTTCTTTTTGAGGGCATCGTAAAATTCCACCGCACCGTACATTGCGCCGTGGTCAGTTATAGCTATCGCGTTTTGCCCCTCTTTGATAGCTTTATCGGCAAGACGGGATATGCTTGCCGCGCCGTCAAGCAGACTGTATTCTGTATGAAGATGAAGATGAACAAACTCACCCATTGCCGTTTCCTTTCTTTTATACTAAAAATTATTTAAGCAGCTGACTGCCGATTTCAATTATCCTGTTAAGTCGATGCACAAGTCCCGATTTCGATAGCGGCGGTCTTGATATTCTTGCGAGGTTGGTAAGGGACATTTCGGGATTTTCAAGACGCAGGCGCGCCGTTTTTTCAAGGTCCTCCGGTAATGAGGAAAGAAGCTTATGCTCCGCAAGACGCGATATCACGTTTATCTTTTCCCGCGATGCCTCGATGGATTTATCTATATTATGCGTATCGCAATTTCTTTTTCTGTTTGAGTCGTTTCTTATTTCATTTTCAATTTTTGCGTTCATAATCTCAAAGACAGTTGATGTCATTGAGGCAAGAGTGAAAAAATCCTCAATAATTGCGCTCTTTTTTACGTAGATAACGTCCTCGTTTTTTCTTTTGTTATATCTTGCGTCAATATCCAAGGCGGCAAGAAATTGAAGAAATCTTTTTGGCTCGTTGTGAGGAGAAAATTCAAGAAGATACTGCTTTTTCGGGTCGCAAATTCTGCCGGCGGCAAGAAAGTATCCGCGCAGAAACGATGCCTGGCAAAGCGAGCATTTTTCTGTGAAATAAGGAGCGCCCTCGGAAATAGATTTCAAATATTTGACGAGTGCGGGTGAGGCAATTTTAAAGGTTTTTCCCCTACCGCCGCCCGTGGATTTTATTTTTTCTGGAATCTGCCCGTAAAATTCGGAAACAAGCCTTGAAATAAATTCCGCATGCTCCTCTGCGGCAAGATTAACGGTACATTCGCGCTCACCGATTATCTCAGCCTTTGCCGCAAGTACCCCCATCAATATTGCGCGTCTGCAACAGGAGTTTTTGTATTGCGCTTTTATCAGCGCTTGTTTTTGCAACGCAGTAAATGACACAGTCATAGATACTCTATTTCTTCCTCCGGATAAAATCCGTATTTTTCGTATATTTTTTCCCTTATTATGCGAATAAGTGCTTTAACGTCTTTGCACGTTGCCTTTCCGCAATTGATAATAAAGCCGGCGTGCTTTTCCGATATTTCGGCATCGCCTACTCTTTTTCCTTTTAATCCAAGCTCGTCAATAAGCTTTGATATAGGCTGATGCACGTTTCTCCGAAAGACGCTTCCCAAGCTTGGTTTTCCGTATGGCTGAGAGCTACGGCGCTTAGCGAAAACAGAATTTATGCACGAAAGTATTTCACGGCTCGGCGCTTCGGTAAGCGCAAACGCGCCATCAACAAAAATGAGGTTTTTTTCCTGCAAAATGCTGCTTCTGTACGAAAACCGCATATCAGAATTATCAAAGATAACTGTTTTCCCGTCCTCCGGCGAAAACAAACGTGCATAAATTAAGCTGGCCGAGATATCTTTCCCATAAGCGCCCGCGTTATTATAGACTGCTCCTCCAAATGACGCGGGAATACCGTACAGTTCGTCAGCAAGACGCAATCCGGAATGTGCCAGCCTTCTGATTTGCTCGGAAAGACGTGCTCCGCACTCGGCAAAAAGATAAGCGTCGCGTACGTATGTGTACGACATGCGCGCGCTCGATATGATAACACTCGAAAAGCCATGGTCAGAAAAGAGCACGTTTGTCATTCTGCCAAGCATTTTATATCGAATTTCATTATTTGTCAGGAACAAAACCAACTTTTTCAGTTGATTTTCGCATGACGGATAGATAATGATTTCTGCCGTACCGCCGATTTTAATTGAGGATAAAGAAGATAATTTTACGTTCCTTTTATATTCAACGTCCGAGTTTTTTAAATAACTCAACAAGACGTTTATCATAAAAACTAGATATAATTTTCCCTTTCGTCAAGCATATCTATTGCGGCTTTCTTTTGCGCGTCGGTCACGTTTATGCCGCCAAGAATTCTTGAAAGCTCATTTATTCTGCCATCACGGGAAAGAAGCACGATTTTTGTTTCAACGGAAGATTCCGTTTCCCGTTTGGAAATCAAGAAATGTTTGTCGGCAAGTGATGCAATCTGCGCGCTGTGTGTAACGGAAAAGAGCTGCGCGGATGATGAAAGCTCAAGAAGCTTAATTCCTATTTTTCTTGCGGTTTTTCCAGAAACACCCGTATCAATCTCGTCAAATATAAGCGTTGATATGTCGTCTTTATCCGCCATAACGCTCTTAATTGCAAGCATAACCCTGGCAAGCTCGCCACCCGATGCGATTTTTGAGAGTGGCTTCGGCTCTGCGCCTTTATTGGTTGAGATAAAAAATTCAACCTTATCACTGCCTGTTGCGGTAAGAACCTTTTCTGCCGCTTTGTATTCTTCCTTTACAGAGGTAAAGAAAACAACCTTCGGCATATCGAGAAATTCAAGCGTTGATTTAACCGATTCGTCAAGCAGCTTTGCTGCCGCGACTCGTTTATTATGTATTTTTTCCGCAAGCTTCGACGCGCGGTTATATGCTATGCGCTCCGTTTCATAAATCTGTTCAAGAACGCTATCGGAGTTTTCAAGATTCTCAAGCTCCTGTTCAATTTTATCTCTGAACGCGAGTATTTTTTCTTCGCTATCACCGTATTTTCTTTTAAACTTTGCGATTTTTGCAAGGCGGGATTCTATCTTATTTAATGAATCCTCGGGGTGCTCGTCAAGCTCGGAATAAACGGAATAAACCCGTTCTGAGATATCGTCTATCTGATAAAGAATATCTCTTAATTTTTCTGACGAATCCGAAAGCTCCGGAACAACGTCGGAAAGCTGTTCAAGAGCAACTATGCTTCTGTCAAGAAGAAAAGAAACACTGCCCTTTTCGCTGCCTTTGAGTGCCTTGAACGTAAATCCGGCATTTTTGGTAATTCTTTCACTGTTTTTCAGCTTTGCCTTCTTATCAAGAAGCTCATCCTCTTCGCCCGGCCTGATAGCGACCGAATCAATATCTTCAAGCTGATATTTGTATATTTCAATAAGGCGTTCTCTGTCGCCTGCTTTTTCGATAATTTCCTTTATCTTTCGGCGTATATCCGAGAGCTTTTCAAATTCTTCCGTGTATTCAAGAACGTCCGCGCTGTTTTCTGCGTAACGGTCAAGAAGCTCAAGCTGTTTTTGGGCATCGGTAAGAGAAAGTGTATCGTTCTGTCCGTGAATTACAACGAGTGATTGCGTTATATTTCTTAATACCGCAAGACTGATGCTTCTGCCATTTACTCTTATCTGGGAATGACCGTCACGGTCTACTGAGCGCTGAATGAGAATTTCTCCCTCGTCGTCAACGGAGATTCCGGCATCGTTGAGGGTTTTCACAACATTTTCGCCAAGCTCACCGAAAAGGCCGCTGACCATAGCTCTGTCTTCTCCGTGTCGGATAAGCTCCTTTTCCGCTTTCTTTCCAAGCAAAAGGTTTATACTGTCAAGTATTATAGATTTTCCGGCACCCGTTTCTCCGGTTAATGCCATGAAGCCACGTGAAAAATCAACGTCTAATGATTTAACGACAGCTATGTTTTCAATATGTAAGGAAAACAGCATTTTTTCACTCCAAAATCAAATTATAATTTGAATACGTCCTTAAGCTTTTTTTCAATCTGTTGAGCGGTTATGTTATCTTTCAAAATCAGAAGCACCGTGTCGTCACCCGCAACGCTTCCCACAATATAGGGATGCTCAATGGTATCAATGCACACGGCAACGGCATTTGCCATTCCGGGATTTGTTTTTACAACGAGTATATTTTGTGCTGCCTCGACCTTCAATACGGAATCAGCAAGTGCCGAATTCAAAACGGGTTGAGGAGCTTGTTCTTTTCTTGCAGTCGGGTAAACGTATCTGTATTCCCCCTCAGACGTAAGGCCTTTGACAAGCTTAAGCTGGCGAATATCGCGGGATACTGTGGTTTGTGTTGACGGAAAGCCCTCGTCATTGAGGCGTCTTATAAGCTCTTCCTGCGTTCCAACCTCATATTTTTCAATGATTTCAAGAATTTTTGCCTGTCTTTGACTTTTCATTTTACATCCTCCATGATTTTCATCTTTTTAAATAAGGTTGAAAACATATTGCTTTTGTTGAAGGTCAGCACCTTGAGTCTTTTTTCTGATTTTCTCACGGTGCACTTATCGCCCTCGTTGAGCGTTTTGAAAAATCTGCCGTCTATACTTACGTTAAGCTCGGTTTCTCCGTTATTGACAACTTCAAGGCATTCCTCGGAATTGAAAATAATTGATCTGTTAAAGAAAGAATGAGGCGCTATCGGCGTTACGAGTATTGAGTCAATATCGTGCGCCACTATCGGACCGCCTGCGGAAAGCGAGTATGCGGTTGAGCCGACGGGGGTTGAAAAAATTATTCCGTCCGCACGGTATCTTACAGTTTCGCTATCTGATTTTTTCAGGCGGAAATCAGCAATTCCAAGGAATGTATCGTGGCCGATAATTACGTCGTTGAGCGCAAGGCGTTCCGATATTTCAATCTCCTCACCCGAAACGTAGGCTACTTCGAGAAGCATTTTATCGTCAACAGAATATTCCCCCGAAAAAAGCTTATTTAAGCTACCGAGGTTTTCAACGTCCACCTCGCTAAGATACCCTACCTTGCCAAGATTAACTCCAAGAATAGGCACACTTTTTTCAATAGCAAGTCTTGAAGAATCAAGTATTGAGCCGTCACCGCCAATAACGATAATCAAATCGAGAGAAACTGAATCACCGTAAACCCGAGAAATATCGGAAAGCTCTGAAATCGGGGCTTCCGTATATACGGTAGCGCCGCCTCCGGATATCAGCTCGGCGACCTTTTTCGATATGACAAAGTTTATGTCTTTGTTTTTATTAGGAACTAAAAGTATGTTTTTCATCATAAGCATTCGCCTTTTCTGAAATGAGCAAGATATTCAATATTTCCGTCACCGCCGGTAATGGGCGATTCAATCAAACCCCTAATAGAAAATCCGACTTCCTCTGCAAAATCCAAAACCTTATTGGCGGCCATTTCCCGAGCCTTTTCGCTCTTTACTATACCACCCTTACCTAAATTCGATTTTCCTACTTCAAATTGAGGCTTAATAAGACAGACAAAGTCAGCTTTTTCATTAAGACAGCTGAAAAGAGGCATCATAAGATAGGTCGCCGAGATAAACGAAACATCCATAACGGCAAGATCTGGTTTATATTCAAGAGATGCGGGGGTAAGATAACGGGCGTTAGTGTTTTCCATGACGCTTACACGGGGATCGCAGCGCAAGGAATTTGCAAGCTGCATCGTGCCGGAATCCACGGCAATTACGTGATTTGCGCCTCTTTGCAAAAGACAGTCGGTAAAACCGCCGCTGGATGCGCCGATATCGATAGCCAGGCGGTCCTTGGGATCTATACCGAATTTATCAAGCGCCGCTTCGAGCTTATATCCGCCTCGGCTGACGTACTGCGATCCGATACGGAGAACTGATATTTCGTCATCTATATTAACATTATACGAGG
>JAZORS010000075.1:0-7371 GCA_045656725.1 Eubacteriales bacterium
ATGTACGGCGCGCAGGACGGCGACGGCACACCAACAATTACGAATGAAGAACAGATATATCTGACCGTTGAACATATCGTTAAGATAATGGAATGAGAGCTATGAACTCAACCAAATCGAAAATTTGGAAGTGATGGATTGAATCCATCAATATACATACCGATAATCGTTCTTTGGATTATCATATTTACTAAATTACGTAATCGGCGGAAAACTGTAATTTTAAGAAAAATAATGGAAAAAAAGAAATTAGGGGGTAACACCGAAATGAAAGAGCTTGCAGGGAGATTTATCGGTAAAGAATGCTTGATTTACTCCTTTGACGGAAGCCGTCAGTACGACGGTGTGATAAAGGAAGTTACTGACGGAGCGATTCTTGTGGAAAAGGACGGAAAAGCTGAGGCGCTCAACCTTGACTTCGTTATCCGTATCAGAGAGTATCCGAGAAACAAAAACGGAAAGAAAAAATCAGTTGTTTTAGATTAAAATATACATAGGAGATTTTTTATGGAACTCAAAAAATTAGACAAAAGCGTGCTGAAATTATGGTATATTCGCGCGGCAATTCTTGCGCTCGCGCTGATTGGTGTTGTAATAAGCGCCGTTGTGATTCTATTCGTAACAGAAGCATCGAGTGAGGTCAAACTTGCCGTTTTATTGGCGGTTGGAATCCCCGTCATTTTGCTTCTTTGCCTTGCCCTGATCATGCCCGCTTTGCGTTACAAGATGTATGCGTGGGGCTATGACGATAAGAGAATAATCGTAAGACAAGGTGTGATTTTCAGACAAAGAGCCGTGATTCCCGTATGTCAGATTCAGGATCTTCACAGAATACAAGGCCCGATAATGATGCTGCTTAAACTGAGCGGCGTTACTATTTCAACAGCGGGCTCGGATTTCGATATTTCAACGCTTCGGGCGGCTGAGGCGGACCGCTTGATTGACGATCTCGAACGCAAGCTTGAAGCAAGGATTGAGGAGCTGAAAAATGAAAAGATTTGATAAGGGATATATTTATTCCGCTTTGGTGTCAGATCTGTTCAAGAGCCTTGTAATACTTTTTTTCTTCTTTGAGGAGTTTTTCTTCGGAGATGAAGCTGTCACAGAGAATATTGTTGCGGCAATTCCTTTCTTCGTGATTGGGTTTACCGTAATTTTTTCGTGCTTTATCGTTTATAGGATTCTGTATTACAAGACCTCGGGATACGAGCTGACGGAAACGGAAATCAAATGCAACAGAGGTGTGTTTTTCAGAAAACGCTCTGTGCTCGACTATAGGAAAGTCCACGCCATCAATAAAAAACAAAATCTGATTCACAGAATATTCGGTATCGCTGTCTTAACGGTGGATAGCGGAGCTACCAAATCCTCTCATCAGGCAGAAATCACCGTTGTGGAGAGGGAAAAGACCGTTGACGCCTTGCTGAATAAGTTAAATGCGCTCAAAGAAAACGGCGAAAGTAATATCAACGTCGAACAGGCAAAGGAGGACGTGCTCCTTTCCGATAAGGATAGCTTATATAATTTCACTTCAAAAAAGAAGATGCTGTATTCGCTCATAAATATCGCGTCAACAGCATTTTTCACGGCGCTGTTCGGTGCGTTAGCTATTACCGTAATTGCCGTTTGCAAGCTGATGCTGCAGCTTGATTTTCTCGGCACGTGGGGAGAGTATTTCTTGTTTTCCGTGCTGATTACAGTTGGAGCAATGCTGCTGCTTTCGCTGTTCTCCTTTATCGGATGCATCATCCATTCCTTTGTAGGATATTATAAGTTTACCGTTACAAAACGGGGAAACGATATTCAGATCTCATTTGGGCTTTTGGAAAAGCACACCAATACCTTTAGCTATGACAGAATCAAGGCGGTAAAAATTTCGCAAGGTCTTGTTCAAAGAATGCTCGGCTTTGCTTCGATTAAGCTTGAGGTCATAGGATACATAAACTCAGTGGGAGATGATGACAACGTAGAGCTTGGCGTGCTTGTTCCGTTTTGCAAGTATGACGAGGTGAATGAGATACTCACAAGAGTATTGCCCGACTACATACCGGATGAAAAGCAAACGAAGGCGGTATCATATTTTCCGTTTGTATCGTGGTTTTTCTTGATTTTTGGTATCATAACAACCGTAACGCTATCACTGGCAACTGCGATTATGCAGATATTCAATGTGCCGGCTTCTGTAATTTCTGCGGTTGTATTGGCTGTTTTGGCGGCAGCAATCGTTGTGCTTGGGATAAAATCCGCAAGCGCGGCTCTTTGCTATCAAACGAACGGTCTTGCTATTAAAGATGGAAAGATAACTGCTTACGCCGGCGGCTTTACAAAAACAGTCACCGTGTTTATGGCAAAGTATCTTATCTCGGTAGAAAACGTAACGACACCCCTGCGCAGAAAGAGGGGTATTGCAAGCCTTGTTATGCACCTGAAAACCAACGCAGCATCTAACGAAGTGAAGGTTCATATTCAAAAGGATAAGCTTTCAGACGAAGTCGAAAAGCTGTTGATACTGTAATAAGCGACCGTCAAGCGAAGATTGAAAATATCCCAATACATATTAAAGGGCTGACCTTGTAAAAAGGTCAGCCCTTGGATATTTGTTTCTTTGTATCACGCAACGCAAGGAACGAAAACAGCTTTCGTGCTATGCGGTTTTATTTGATATGAATCAATCAAGAAATTTTTGGAATATGGTTTGCACGAAAGTTACCAAAGCGCCGATTCCTATGAAGAAAATAAGAGCGGGTATCCATTGTCCTGTTATAAGCATGCCGATAAAGCATAATACATACGGAGCGACTGCGATATAAAAAGCTACATCAATATCTGTCATTGTGAAGGCGAGAATGAACCATATTATAAGACCGAGGATAAAGAGGCCGATCGCAAAACCTATCGCCTCGGGAACGCTTATGTAAATATCGTTGGGGTCGCTGTTCTCGGCATAATAAGCTTCTACCTTTTTACACTCAAATTCACTTACAGGGTTTTCGGTTTCAAATCCGCCTATGAAATTTCCTATTGCGTTGTCGAATTTTTCAACCTCAAAGGTTTCTGTTTTTGCCTTCGATTCAAGACCTACGGAATTAATCGATTTGTATCTGATTTTTACCTTGACGGTCTCTATGTCGTCTGCGTTTATGTCGGTGTCGGTTACCTCTATTGTAAAACGGTTGCCTTTGTTATAAATGTGATACTGGTCGCTTTTCAGTGTTTTTGAATCAGAGCATCCAACCAGCGAAAGCGGCAAAAGCGCCAACACTAATATCAAACAAAATATTCTTAACTTTTTCATCATAATGACTTAATCCTTCTGTATAGCTTAACGTAAGCATATTGTAGCATAATGCACCACAGATGTCAATGCTTTTTGTCGGAATGCATACGCAAAGCGTATATTGCGTTAAGCTCGTCGAGTACGACCGACGAGTAGCAAACAAGATTCGGTATGCGAAGCATACATCGAATTCGGAATCTGACCCAAAAAAAATTTAATTGACAGGGTATTCGCAAAGCGAAGATTCACACGCTCTGCGCCTTGAAAGCGAGCTTTCAGATCTTCGCGCGGTGAATGCGAACCTGATTTGCTGGCGCAAATGCAGGTTCTCACCTGCCAATCCAAGCAAAAACAGCCACACCCAAAAGAGTGTGGCTGTTTTTGGTCGGAATGACAGGATTCGAACCTGCGACATCGTGGTCCCAAACCACGCGCGCTACCAACTGCGCTACATCCCGAAATGTTTTACCTCGTTATTATAGCAAAAAACATATCAAAAGTCAATAGAGTGAAACAAATTAAATATAGCTTTAAGGAGTAACTGACGAGCTTTTTCAACACGGGAATAAGGCGTTTTTTAGCAAAAAAAGTAAAAAGCAAAGCATTTTTTCAAAAAATAACGTTTTACTGAATAAAAACCGACAAATGCAATAATAATTTGAGAAAACTAACATAAGGAGTTAAAATATGGATAATTTTCTCGATACTCTAAAATCGGTCTGGGAAAACAATTTTGTTCGCGCGATTGTGTTTCTCGTTATTGCATTTCTCGCAGCTGCGCTTGCAAGCTTTATCGTGAAGCGCTTTTGTAAGCTTCTGCGCCTTGATGCAAAGCTCGGCAAATGGGGCGCGGAGGGCAAGAGAGAAAGCTCGGCTCTGAAATTTATAGGAAAGCTTACGTTTCTTATAGTTTTTCTTATGTTTTTGCCGGCAACGCTCGATGCCCTGGGGCTTGAATCGGTCAGCGGTTCAATAACTGATTTTATCGGTACGTTTATCTCTTACTTGCCGAATATTATAGCCGCGCTTATTCTTGTTGTCATCGGAATTTTTGTCGGACAGATACTGTCGCAGATAATAAGCGGACTTCTCTCTAAAACAAAGCTCGACTCTTGGTGTGAAAAAATTGCATCGGGGAATAAAGGCAGTGGTGAAAAAGATGCCGATTCCTCCGGCGGCGAAGAAGTAAGCGAAAACTTAACGAGCATTAAGCTCTCGGATATAATCGGGAAAATAGTTTATGGCTTTGTTTTGCTTATTGCGATAGTCGAAGCTCTGACGGTTCTTGATATTTCCGCTATATCAGAGCCCGCCCTTGAAATAATATCCGCAGTTTTCGGTATTGTGCCGGAGCTTATCCTTGCCGTGATAATCTTCGCTCTCGGAGTCTTTTTGTCGGGTATTCTTGCCGGTCTTGTTGAAAATCTGCTTCGCGGTATGCGATTTGACGCTTTGGTAAACAAAGCCGTTCCTGCCATAAAAAGAAGAGTATCCGTAACGCGCGTAATTGCCATAGTTATCCGCGCGGTAATTATTCTTTTCGTTTCCGCCGAGGCAATAGAAATTCTCGGCTTTGAGGTTATGTCCGAAATTGCATCGGGTATTATTTCCTACCTTCCAATGATAATCAAGGCATTGCTCATCGCCCTCGTTGCCTTCTTCGGCGCGGGAATTATCGACGGATTTATGAGCAAAAGCTTTGGTGCGCCAAATTGGATGCGAACCGTAATCAAAATTTTGATTTATACGGTTGCCGCATTTATGATTTTGAATCAGCTTGAGTTTGCCACCGTCATAGTTAATTACGCATTTATTATTTCTTTGTCTGCGCTTGCCTTGGCTTTTGCCGTTGCCTTCGGTATCGGAGGGCGGGATTTTGCAAAGAAAACGCTTGATAAGATAGACCTTTCTCAAAATCAGAGCAAGGAAGGGCAGAGTGCAAGCTCCGAAAAGAGTGAAAACGGAAACGGTAATAGCTGAAACTGAATACTAGAAGCCCGATAAGCCGCCTTATTTCCCAGCTTGGTGAAATAAGGCGGCTTGGACGTTAAAAACATGCTGATTTTCTTCTTTCAAAACGGAAAACTTATTGCAAAACCGGAAGCTTTGTGTTATAATATTGAAGAATTAAAAAGACGAATTTATGAGGTGCTCAATGTTTATTACAGATGATGTTAAATATATTGGCGTTAACGACAGGGCGATAGATCTTTTCGAAGGTCAGTATGCCGTGCCGCGCGGAATGTCGTATAATTCTTATGCGATTATTGACGATAAAATTGCTATTATGGATACTGTCGATGCGCGTTTTACCGATGAATGGCTCGGCAAGATAAAAAGCACACTCGGCGAACGCAAGCCGGATTATCTTGTAATTCAGCATATGGAGCCCGACCACTCCGCGAATATTGTGAATTTTATAAATGCCTATCCCGAGGTGACGGTGGTTTCATCGGCAAAAGCATTCACTATGATGAAAAACTATTTCGGCACGGAATTTACCGATAAAAGAATGGTTGTTTCCGAGGGTGATACGCTTTCTCTCGGAAAGCATACGCTCAGCTTCGTAAGCGCCCCTATGGTGCATTGGCCGGAGGTAATTCTCACCTACGATAGCTTTGATAAAATTCTATTCTCGGCTGACGGCTTCGGAAAGTTCGGAGCAACAGATGCTGACGAAGAATGGGTATCCGAGGCAAGACGTTATTATATCGGTATCGTAGGGAAATACGGAGCGCAGGTTAAAGCACTTTTGAAAAAGGCGAGCGAGCTTGATATCAGGATGATATGCCCCTTGCACGGCCCTGTTTTATGTGATAATCTTGCATACTATATTGATTTTTATAAAAAATGGTCAGAATATCAAGCGGAACAAGAGGGCGTTGTAATTGCATACACCTCGGTTTACGGCAATACCAAAAATGCCGCCTTAAAACTTGCGCAAAAGCTTAAAGCAAACGGCTGTGAGAATGTCACCGTATACGACCTTGCACGCTCGGATATGTCACGTGCCGTTGCAGATGCTTTCAGATACACAAAGCTCGTTTTGGCTACTACTACCTACAACGCGGATATTTTCCCGTTTATGCGTGAGTTTATAAATCACCTTACCGAGCGCAACTTTTCAAACCGCACGGTCGCCTTTATTGAAAACGGAAGCTGGGCGCCTATTGCCGCAAAAATTATGGGCTCAATGCTCGAAAAATGCAAAAACCTTTCTTTCGCGGGGACAAGCGTAAAGATTTTATCAGCGCTGAACGCAGAAAGCGAGTCGCAGCTTGACGCGCTTGCAAAAGAGCTGTCTTGCGGCTTTAAAAACTGAATAACAAAAATAAACAATCAAAAGGCGCGGTCAATATCATTCGACCACGCCTTTTGATTGTTCGCAAAAACACACGACTTTGTAAAGCAAAGTATAGTGTGCCACACCTTATAGAAAATTGTCCACAATAGAAGAATATAAAATTATAATTAATAACTTACCAATTTGTTGCTATATCGACAGATTTACTCGAAACACTAATAAAAGGGTGAGAATGGTCATCTTGTCTAAAAAATACCCATTGTTCATTTTCATCATCAAAATGGTGATAACCGTTTTTAACAAACAATTGGATTTTTATACCGTTATCCATAATAATTTCAACGTCGTATAAAGGGGTAACACTGACTGAAATTACAATGCCACCTTCAATCTTATCTCGGTATTTTTTCACGAAATACGATTCGTCATTATTCTCATCAGTTTTTCTATCCCAATTTTGATAATCAAGAGTCGTTACAAGAATATCATTATCTTTAATAATTCTTGTCAAACCTAATGCGTGAAAAGCATAGTCTTCAAAAGAGAACATCATCATTTCACAAGCAAGGTCCAACTTTTCTAATTTCTTTCCAATGATTACTTTAAGATATTCATTCAAGGTAGACTGATAAGACATATTTCCTCCGTAAATTTTCATTTATTATATAAATCTATTATATCAAATAAATAACAAGGAGTCAAGTTGTTATATGTCTAACAATCCTTAGGCAAGAGTGAATAATCCGAACCCGCTCTGAATCCTTAATTTGTAGCGCTTTCGGTACTTATC
>JAZORS010000076.1:0-21686 GCA_045656725.1 Eubacteriales bacterium
TCATTGATATATAAGGAAATCTGCTCTTAAAAGCTATATAATTGTTACAAATCAGCTGCTCTGCCATTGAGCCACACCAGCATTCATAACAGGTTATATTATAACAGATACCTTTTGATTTGTCAAGGGGTTTTTGAAAAATATTTTTTGCCTGTTTTATCCGCTTTTTCTTTATACAAATTTGCTCAAATATACAAAATTTAGCGTGTTCTCCTCCCCGGGAAAACACGCTAAAACTTTTTATTGCCTTTTAAATTATCTTAAACTTCTTATTGCATCAATCGGCTTCATTGAAGCAATTTTCTTAACGGGCAGGAAGGTTGCTATAAGCGCAACGAGTATTGATACACCGAGAAGCACCGCTATCTGCCTTACGCCGAAGTTAAGGAACGTAATAAGTATTCCCGCATCTTCACGCAGAAGCTTGTTTATAACCATAGTTACCGAGAACGTTCCCGCAAGCGAGAGCGCAAAGTTTATCATAGCGATAATGAAGGACTCTGCAAAGAAGATTTTGAATACGTCAGAGGAGCGAGAGCCTATTGCACGAAGAATACCTATATCGTGCTTCTTATGCGCGATACTCGTTCCTATGAAGTTTGAGAGCATAAGAGATGCGAACAGCGCAAATCCTAAACCTACGTAAAGGAATACCTGACCGAGAATCATAAGAAGCTCGTCTACGTAGGAAAGCTGCTCCGTTACGTTGTTTTTAAGTGAGTATTTAACGGTATCGTCAAAAACCGTGTACGAAAAATCAACGGTTTCGTAAATTTGGTTGACACCGTCGGGCATATTGCCTATGGCAAATGAATAGATGCCGCCAATGTTAGCGCCGAGGATTTTATTAAGATTGTTCTGGCTGAGAATTATGAAATTCTCATTTCCGTAGATATTGTTGAATTTATCTTGTCCGACACTGTTGTGAACACCGACGATATCAAGCGGCTCCGTTAAACCGTTTCCGCCAATGTTTGAGTACCATTCAAGAACGAGAGAGCCCTGCTTTTCTGATGCCTTGTAAACCTTTATAAGCTCTTTTACAAGATAATCGTCGTACTTTTCAGTGGCAACAGATTTGTATGCATTAATTTTATCTTGCGTTGCCTGATCACCGTAAAAGAAACCATTCAAGTAGTAATTAACGTAAAAGTCTACGACTTCACCGATTTTCGCCTGATCTCTGCCGCCGGGATAATGGCTGGGATAGTTGTCGTTTCTCTTGTTCATATACTTATAGAAGTTTTCAGCATCGTTATAATAATGTACTGCGTATTTTCTCGCAATTATATCGCTGTAACTATATCTGAACGTTTGCTTGCTTCTTATTTGCGAGACGTTGTAGGAAACGTAATGCTCATCTCCCTTGCCCTTTTCTAAAACGAGAGATTCAGCGATATCTTTCGGTATAAACTGATCTTCGATATCGTATTTGTTTATGAGCTCCTCTATATAATCATCAACTAACGAACCGGAGCCTGCAAAGCTGATGTTGCCGGATTCGAACGCGCTGGCAAAATCTGCAAGAAACTCTTCCGAGCTATTGTAGTATTTACTGTCGTTCATCACCTGTCCGTAATAATCTTTTTCCCAGTTCTTGTAATGAGTTATCGCGTCCTGGCGCTTCTCTGATGCATATTTATAAGCTGAAATCCGTGTTAAATTACTCAGTACATCGTTAAGACTGTTTACATAAATATAATAGCTTTCACCCTTCTGCGTCTTATCGTAAAGTTCTCTTTCAAATCCGACAAGAACGCCGGGTTCGTGGAGAGTTTCATTGTAATTTTGCGGCGCTATAAGCTCAACAAGCATAGAAAGCGGTATTATAATTTCATTATCAGTAAGCTCTCCGTCACGGTTTTCATCAAACCACGTGACGTTTTTAACGTTTTCAAGATAGTTCACCGAGGGCACGTAAATGCTTGAAAGCATATTTCCGTCTTCCCAAAGATATTCAACCGTGTGGTCTTTAACGCAAAGGAGCTGCATATGTCCGTCGACAGTCTCTGCATTACCCTTATTCTGCTCTATAAGTCCTTCGATAAGCGACTCGTTTGCAAACAAAAGCGTCGCGTAAGAATAATTCCGCAAAGCTTCAAGCTCGCTTATCAATGACATATATGTAATCGGATTCATAGAGTTAGACACATTAGGATCGGCAAGTTCAAGATATCTTGAATAATCAAGTCCGAGATCTACAACACCGGTTATTGTATATTCATCCTTTTCATTGTAGCTGAGTCCTACGCTGATTTTTCTGTCACAAATATCTTTATAGTCTTTTATTTCTTCGGTCTTTCCTGTTTCTTTGTTACGGAAGCCCATAATTTTGAAATAGTCGTACACAAAGGACGGAATTGCTATCTCGTCATCTTTGTCCGGAAGGCTTCCGTGAACGGTAAAGCCAAGCTCGTTTATGGTTTCCATATCAACAGAGGCAATACCGGAAAAAGTTCTGCCGTAGATGGTTTCGTAGTCATTTTTATCCTTATCGTCACCTTCTCCAAGCGCAGAAGCAAACGAAAGCGAGAGGTTTTTATTATAGACGCCAATAACGTCTATGCCGGTTTCTCTTCCAATTTTATCAACGTCATCGGGGCTGAGATACGTACCGTAATCAATCCAATAAAAATCGTTAGAGTCAGGATCGCCATCGTAATATCGCTTAACCTGCTTCATAAAGGATGCATAGCTGACACCGGTATCGCTTATAGACGTGGTCGCGGTGTTTACACTGTCGTATGCCGCAATCGTATCCGCAAGGCCGAAGAGCGTGAAGGAAATAAGCGAAAGGAAAATCGTAAATACAAGGCGGAATTTTTTGTGTTTGAGTCCGCTCGAACCGAGCTTGAACGCATTTTTCATCGAAAGGCGCGATTTTATAAGCTTAAAATCGTTTCCGCTGCGCGCCGGAATTTTCGATTCGTCGGTAGGAACGAACTCGCCGCTTGATACGCGGCGGCGCTTTTTGCCCTCTTTCTTCTTAATAACAGCGCCCTCGCCCTCGGCAAGATATTTGTTTATAAGAATTCGGTCTTCCTCGGTCAGCATATATCCTGCGGATATACGTATTTCGCCGTTTTCGAAATTGATTGCCTCATCCTCTTCGGGCTCGTATACCTCAACCGTATCTCCCTCTGAGCTTTTCTCAACGTCGGAGATAACAACGCCGTCAGCAAGCTCGATTATTCTGTCGGCATACTGCTCGGAAAACTCGCGGTCATGCGAAACGATAACGACAAGCTTATCACGGGAGAGCGCTTTTAAGGTATCGAAAACCTGCTTACCCGTTGCGGAGTCAAGCGCGCCTGTGGGCTCGTCTGCCATTATGATTTCGGGCTTTTTAACGAGAGCTCTCGCTATTGCGACTCTCTGCTTCTGACCGCCCGAAAGCTCGTTGGGCTTTCTTCCTCCGTAACCTTCAAGGTCAACCTCTTTAAGTATCTCGTTGATTTCCTCGTTGGTTGCGGTTCTTCCCTGAAGCTCTATGGCAAGGGCAATATTTGCGCCAACGGTAAGCTCCTCGAGAATATTGTATTCCTGGAATATAAAACCGATGTATGTATTACGGTAGCTGTCAAAGTGAGTCTGCTTAAAATCAACGGAGCTTTTCCCCTTGATAATTATTTCGCCGGAATCAAAGCTATCAAGACCACCGATAACGTTAAGGAGCGTTGACTTACCGCTTCCCGATTTACCGAGAATAAAGACCATTCCCTTGTCGGGAAAACGCAGGGAAACACCGTCGAGCGCGTTAACGCGGAGTCCCTTTTTCATTTTGTAGATTTTTCTTAGATCCTTTACTTCAATCATAGTCGGGTCCTCTCATAAAAAATGTTAATTTTATCATATCATAAAACCTGCCTCTTTGCAAGTAATTTAAAAAAAATATTCCAACAGTATTCGCATATTTCATTGGGTATTCCACATTCTCATATCCTTGCATTTTTTCCTCTTACTATAATTTTTGCTCAAACTATTGAAAAAGCACTTAACTTATGTTATACTTTGTAATATTTTTATAAAAATTTAGCCGAGGTCATTTTCATTATGAGAGTAGTTATCAAGATAGGAACGTCAACTCTTACATATTCAAACGGATGCGTGAACATTCGCAGAATTGAAAATCTATGCAAGGTTGTAAGCGATATGATGAATGCGGGAAACAAGGTAATTCTCGTTTCATCGGGCGCGATTTCAACCGGTGTCGGAAAGCTTAATCTCAGGGAAAAGCCAAGGGATATTGCCACGAAGCAAGCGTGCGCCGCTGTCGGTCAGTGCGAGCTTATGTATATTTACGACAAGGAGTTTTCCGAATACAACCGCACAACAGCGCAGATACTTCTGACAGCCCCCGACCTTGAATCAGCAGAAAGGCACGCAAAATTTGAGGCAACGATGGAAAAGCTCCTTGAATTCGGAGTTTTGCCGATAATAAATGAAAACGACACTGTTGCGACAGAGGAAATAGAGTTTGGCGATAACGACACTCTTGCCGCGAAGGTTGCCGTCAGCGTGAATGCCGATTTGCTCGTGCTTTTATCCGATATTGACGGGCTTTACGATAAAGATCCGAGGAAAAGCCCCGATGCAAAGCTTATCACCGAGGTTCGCGAAATAACCGACGATATAATCAAAATGTCGGGCGGCGCGGGTACTACGCTCGGCACGGGCGGTATGATAACCAAGATAAAGGCGGCCGAGATAGCAACCAAAAACGGCTGCGATATGATTATCGCTAACGGAAAAGATCCGAAGCTCCTTTACAAGCTTATTGACGGCGAGAGCTTCGGCACGAGATTTTATTCAAAATAACGGGGATTTTTATGAATTCAACGAAAGAAATACTGGAAAGAGCCAAGGCGGCAAAGGCCGAAATGGCATCCCTTTCAAAAGAGGATTTGGACAGAGCGCTTTTTGCTATGGCAGATGCGCTGATTTCGGCAAAGGCGGAAATCATTTCGGAAAACGAGCACGATATTCTCGGCGCAAAGGACAAGCTCTCATCTGTTATGATAGACCGCCTGCGCCTCTCTGACGAGCGCATCGATGCTATGGCAGATGGGATACGGGAGCTTATTTCACTTCCCTCGCCTCTTGGAAAATGCTTATCTAAAACCGTAAGACCTAACGGACTTATAATAGAAAAAATCAGCGTACCTATGGGCGTTATCGCCATAATATACGAAAGCAGACCTAACGTTACCTCCGATGCGGCGGCGCTTGCCGTAAAAAGCGGAAACGCAGTTGTTTTAAGAGGCGGAAAAGAGGCGTACCGGTCCTCTTTGGCAATAGTCAGGGCGCTCCGGCGCGGTCTTGTGAATGCGGGTATTCCCGAGGACGCAATACAGCTGATTTCCGATACCACGCGAGAGAGCGCTTACGAGCTTATGAGGGCGCGCGGATACGTTAACCTTCTTATTCCGAGAGGCGGCCGCGGGCTTATTGACGCCTGCGTTGAAAACGCAACAGTTCCCTGCATTGAAACGGGAACCGGAATATGCCACGTTTACGTTGATTCCGAAGCGGATCAGGATATGGCGCTTGGTATAATAGAAAACGCAAAAACACAGCGCCCCTCCGTTTGCAATGCTTGCGAGGTTTGCCTTGTTCACAGAGATATTGCAAAGGACTTCTTGCCTAAGCTTAAAGAACGGCTTTCGCAAAAAAGCGAAAACCCCGTTGAGCTTATTTGCGACAGCGAGGCATTCTCGGTAATCGGCGGAACGCCTGCCGACGAGAGCTCATTTGACACGGAATTTCTTGACTATAAGCTTGCCGTCGGGATTGTCGGCTCTGCCGACGAGGCAATAAGGCATATAAATACACACTCCACCTCTCATAGCGAGGCTATAATTACCGAAAACAAGTCGACAGCCGCGCGCTTTACTGCCGCGGTTGACAGCGCGGCGGTTTACGTTAACGCATCCACGAGATTTACCGACGGCGGCGTTTTCGGACTCGGCTGTGAAATGGGAATTTCGACGCAGAAGCTCCATGCAAGAGGCCCTATGGGAATAGAGGAGCTTTGCACCTACAAATACGTGATTTCGGGCGCGGGACAAACTCGCTGAAAGCGGCGTGAAGTAACATTTATCTAATT
Organism: Eubacteriales bacterium; assembly: GCA_045656725.1. Classification (GTDB taxonomy): domain Bacteria; phylum Bacillota; class Clostridia; order Oscillospirales; family CAG-272; genus UBA1740. The sequence continues at coordinate 6,107 of JAZORS010000076.1, forward strand.
CAAGCATCATTTCATTAGTGCGGTCGCCATCGGCGGCGGAATGGAGTTTTTTATGAAAATCGGATTTATCGGCGCAGGCAATATGGGCTCAGCCCTTGCGCGCGCCGCATCAAAATACAGCGGAATAGAAATATACGTTTCCGACGCGAACAAGGAAAAATGCCAAGCGCTTTGCGATTCTCTCGGCGCAAGAATATCTGAAAACCGCGAGATTGCCGCGCTTTGCGACTTCGTTTTTCTTGCCGTTAAGCCCCAACAGTTAAAGGAGCTTTTAGACGGGATAAAGGACTCATTATCCGACTCCGCGATACTCGTCAGCATGGCGGCGGGAATTTCTATTTCCTCAATCGAAAATATGCTCGGTGTAAAGCGCCCCATTATCAGAATAATGCCAAACACTCCCGTTTCCGTGGGACGGGGGATTATCCTTACGGCAAAGAGCGCCGCGGCGCAGGATTCCACGCTTTCTCTGTTTAAAGAATTTATGGCGGCATCGGGAGATATCTACCTTATTGATGAGGAGCTTATCGACGCGGGCACTGCCGTTTCGGGTTGCTCTCCCGCCTTCGTTTTTATGTTTATAGACGCGCTTGCGGAAGGCGGAATCCGCGCCGGCTTATCAAAGGAAAATGCGCGGATATATGCCGCGAAAACTCTTATTGGCGCATCGGAGCTGTTGCTTTCTTCGGGTAAAGAGCCGAGCGAGCTGACGAGCGCCGTTTGCAGTCCCGGCGGAAGCACTATTGAGGGAGTTAAGCATCTTGAAGGGGAAAATTTCAAAACAACAGTTTCGGATGCCGTTATTGCCTCTTACGAAAAAACGAAGGCGCTAGGTAAATAAAGACCAAAAATTTATCACTTCTCGGACATTTTTTCATCATTTTTTCATCAAGTTTATTTTTTTTAAAAAAACTCTTGCATTTTCAAATTTTATGTGATATAATATCATCTGCTGATTTATGTTATCAAATAATTTGTATAGAAACCGCCATATCGGCGAGATTTTCAGGAGGTGTCAAAATGGCTAAATGTAGCATTTGCGGTAAGGGCGTTGCTTTTGGACACAACGTTTCCCACTCCACCCGTAAGACGAACAGAACTTGGTAGCCCAACATCCGCAAGGTTAAGGCTATTGTAGACGGCACGCACTGTTCCGTATACGCTTGCTCCCGTTGCCTTCGTTCAGGAAAGATCGAGCGCGCATAATCAGGGATTTTCTAAAAACAAAAAGCGAGATTGGCGTGTTCTCCAACGGGAGAAACACTCTATTCTCGCTTTTGTTTTATGATTTAGCTATGAAAGGGGAAAAAATGAAGCTTGCACTCGTTGACGAAAGAATGCCGAAGGAAGCAAAAAATCGCCTCTCGGCGCTTGGCTATTACGTAATTTCGATGCCCGCTGACAAGCGTCTTTCCGCACCCGTGGCATCCCACCCCGACATGCTCGTTTTTTACCATAACGGAACGCTTATAGCCAGCGCGGATTACTGCGAGGCGCACCCTTTCGTATTTGAAGATATTTCAAGATTTACGGATTGCAAAATGATATTCACCGAGGACGAGATAAAAGCGTCTTACCCCCACGACGCCTGTTTTAACGCATCGGTTGTCGGAAACCGTATTTTTTATAAGGAAGATTCGATTTCGGAAAACATAAAGGAATACGCAAGATCCGTGGGGCTCGCCGCCTATAAAACGAAGCAGGGATATCCTGCCTGCACCTCGCTTGCCCTCTCGGACACGAGAGTCATAACGGCGGACAGAGGCTTTGGGGATACAATGCGCGGCGCCGGACTTGAAGTTACCCTTATTGAAAACGGCGATATTTCTCTTCCCCCGTATGAATACGGATTTATCGGCGGCGCGTCGGGAAAAGACGGAAAACGGCTCTTTTTCATAGGAGATATTTCGCGCCACCAATCAAAAGAAAAAATAATTTCTTCGGCCAAGGATAACGGTCTTGAAATAATATCTCTTTACAGGGGCGAGCTACTCGACCTCGGAAGAATTATCTTTATTGAATAAAATATTGAAGCTTACGGTTAAAAGGGGCACAAGCAAAAGGCCCGCAATTCCGAAAACGGAAAAAGAAAGATAGAGCAAAACCAAGCTGACGATAGGGTGAATTCCGAGATTTTTACCTACTATACGAGGCTCTATAAGATTTCTTACAAGCTCCGTTACCACAAGAAGAACTATAAGACCTATTCCGAGTCCGAGATTTCCTCTTATAATTTCAATTACACTCCAAGGCACGATAAAGGTGCTGACTCCGATAAGCGGAAGTATATCGAGGAAAGAAAAGATGAGAGCGAGAAGCACCGCGTATCTTACGCGCAAGATAAGAAGCCCCGTAAGTATAATCAAAAATACGGTTAAGGTTATTATAAAGTATGACTTTATATATTTTGCGCCGGCTGACATAAAGCGGTTTTTGAAGCGCACGAGCCACTCCGATGCCTTCTTTGGCAAGAGCGAAAGTATTTTCCCGTTTATCGCTTCAAGCTCAAGGGAAAAATAAACGAGCGACACGAAAAGCGTTAGGGCAAAAATAAGCGCTCTCGGCACACTTGAAACGAAGCCGCTTACAAATCCCACGAGCCGTTCAAGTAATGAAGAAATAAGATTTCTCACCGCCTCGGCAATATGGCTTTCAAGCTCCGCACCGCCCTCAATATCACCGAAAATACCGTGAAGCGGATTCATTACCCCCGATATTATTTCGTAAAGCCCCTCATCTTCGAGCATTCCCGAAAGAAAAGCCCACGCCTCGCTTCCCGCATATATAAGAACGCCCGAAATAGCTGAAATACCGAGAAGCAAGGACGAAAGAGATAAGGCAAGACGAAGCCATTTTTTAGGAATTCGGACTTTATTTCCGATTTTGTTTGCCAATGGGCGCACGGCAAATGCCGTTGCCCACGAAATAAGAAACGGCAACACGAGAAAAACGAGCTTTGATAGAAATATATATAAAAGGAATCCTGCGCCGAGAATTAAAATTACAAGGTGCGCAAAATATTCAAGCTTTTCTTTATTCATCGGTATATCCTTTCAGAGATGGAAAGCGTTATTAAAGTATAGTCAAAAAATTAAATTTATAATACAAGGAGAGAAAAATGGTTATCATTGAAATGGAAAACGGCGGCAAAATCGAGATAGAGCTTTACCCCGATGCCGCGCCCGTAACGGTTAAAAACTTTGAAAAGCTCGTCAAGGAGGGCTTTTACGACGGACTTGGCTTTCACAGAGTAATCCCCGGCTTTATGATTCAGGGCGGCGACCCTCTCGGAAACGGAATGGGCGGATCGGACGAAAATATTCCGGGTGAATTTGCGGCTAACGGACACAACAACCCCATAAAGCACGTAAGAGGCGTTATCTCTATGGCGCGCTCCTACGACCCCAACTCCGCATCAAGCCAATTCTTCATTATGCACGAGAATGCTCCGCATCTTGACGGACAGTACGCGGCATTCGGTAAGGTTGTTTCCGGAATGGAAACGGTTGACGAAATTGCCTCCGTTCCAACCGATTACAGCGACAGACCGAAAATCGCTATGAGAATGAAAAAGGTAACGCTTGTATAACAGATAGCAAACGCAGATTTTTTCTGTTCTCCTATTCAACTTTCAAATGTCAGGCCAAGCTGTTAGGAAAAACAAAATTGCCGCAACGTGTGCGGCAGAGGGCAGTTATGACGAGGTGCATTACTGCTCGAAATGCGAAGCTGAAATGAGCAGAGTGTTTATAAATACACCAAAAACAAATGAGCATAGCTTTGCGGAGGACGGTTATTGCACACTTTAAAAATGCCGAGATTATTCATAGAGAGCAAAAATCCCCCGAAAAGAGTATATAGTTTCTATTTATCTTAAAATATAACGCCGATGTGTCGTTAAGTGATACATCGGCTGTTTTTATATATAGACAAAGCCGCCCTACACACAAGGCGGCTTTACTGTTCCACTTCTAAATCTTCCGAACGGAAAATATCGTCATCTAAAAACTCGGTAAGAGGCATATTGAAACCTCTTGCAAGCATAATTACGGTACTCAAAGTTACCGTTTTGTTTCGTCCATTCATTATACACTGCATACTTCCGTGTTGTATTCCCGATTCCTGCTCCAAGCGGTATTGGGACATATCCTTTTCACGCAACAACTTGGAAATACGCTTTGCAACTGCGTCATTTACTGTCAAGTGGATACCCCCGATAAGAAGATTTAACTCCGTAGATTTACCTACATATATATCTTATCAAGAAACGCGAAAAAATATAAGAAGGTATACCTACATACTCTTGATTTTTTCGCAAAAGCATGATATACTATGTAGGTACACCTACACAAAGGAGAATTGAGCTATGATAGTGACTTTTTGCGGACACGCTCAATTCCACAAAACAGAGGAATACGAGCAAAAAATACTTGACTTCTTGGAAGAAAAGGTAGGAGATCAACCCGTCGATATGTATTTAGGTGGCTATGGGGGCTTTGATGGTTTTGCATACGATTGTTGTAAGAAATTCAAAGAAACGCACCCGAAAGTTTCGCTTATATTTATAACTCCCTATCTAACCGTAGAATATCAGAAAAATCACTTGAAATACCAAAAGACAAGGTACGATTCAATTCTCTATCCTGAAATTAAGGATAATCCCAAACGGTATGCAATTATATATCGCAACAAATATATGGTGGAAAGGGCTGATTATGTAGTGGCTTACATAACGCACGATTGGGGCGGTGCTTATAAGACATATCAGTACGCAAAGAGAAAGAAAAAGTTAATATTTAATATATTCGGCGAGGAATTTTAATTTTTGGTATCAGCAACGCAACACACGATTTATTTTCCGTGAGCAGCAATAGTGCGTTCGCAACATCGGTTTTCGATGATAAAAGTCAGAGCAATAGCTATTGTTTCAGCCACAGTACGAACAGTTATAGTGGCGTTTGCAGATATAGGCATAGGGACAGTCCTATGCCTTTTTGTTTGTTAGGTATTTACGCAAATTGTCTATATGTAAAGAAAAAGACGGAAATCAAATCTCCGTCTTTTCTACTTGTTGATTATTTTCAATTTTTTTCAAATTATTTTTCAAAATAACCGATAATGTTCTCTCTTTTGCGTTATAATAATTTGCTTTATAATAATTGTTTTACGGCTGTTTAACTCCGTAATTGACCGCAGCCGTGCACTCTCCGAGCCAATCGAAAGCCCAATACTCCCCTTGCGCCTGCGCTCCGCAGCTAATGCTTGCAAGGGCGTTACAGGAATAGAATACGTAAGATTCAACAGTACTTACGCTGCTCGGCAAATATATGCTTGTTAAAGAAGCGCAATTAGCAAAAGCGAAGTACTTTATTGTTTTTAAGCCCTCGGACAAGTTGACGCTCGCAAGAGAGGAACAGCCCTCAAATGCATTTGCTCCTATCGATTCTACGTTTTTCGGTATTGTTACGCTTGTAAGCGAGGTGCAGCCGGTGAAGGTCTCGTCCTCTATAGAGCTTATACCGGATGGCAACGTTACGCTATCAAGCGAAGCGCAACCTTGGAATGCGCCCGCTCCGATACAAGTCACGCTGTCGGGAATTTCAACATCAGTAAGCGATGAGCACAGATAAAATGCACGGCTGCAAACGAACTTGGTGTTTTTGTTTATTTTGCAGGAAGTAATATCGGTGCTGCCTGCCGATACGAGGGCGAGATAAGGTTTTTTCGCGCTTCCAAGATATCTTGCGCCGTTATATTCGTTATAAGCAAGAGAGCTGCAACCCAAAAACGCATCCGTGCCGATAGATTTTAAGCTGTCCGGAAGAATTATTTTTGTAACAGAAATACAATCAGAAAACGCACTTGCACCTATCGAGGTGATACCTTTTGAAATTGTTATGCTTTTTATATTATGACAACCCCGAAACGCACTGTATCCGATTGATGTAACTGCCTTTTCGTTGTAGGTCGCAGGGATAACAATATCAAGAGCTGTAGCAGAACCTATACCGGTGACCTCGTACGTGCCGTTATCAAGCTCTGTGTATTCAAGTCCCTCTGTGGGCTCGGGTGGGTTTGAAGGTGAGCATGCAACGAGCGCAAGGCAAAGCACAAACGCCATTAACAAAATTAAAAGTTTTTTCATCATGGAATCCCCCTTTTTATTTCTTGTATTTGTTAACTATTCTTTGCATTTCGAGAAAAACATTTTCCATATCTGAAACGAGCTTAAACTGATTTCTTGCCCTGTCGAGGTTGTGCCCCGTGCGATGAATTCTGAAATAAATATCGCCCGAAAGATAGTCCGCAAGGAATCTCATTCCGCATTCAAGCGTCATCATTATGGCTGAATACGGGAGCATATCGACTTCAAAATCGCTAAGACCGCCCTTTAAGCCCTCCATAAAGCCCTTCACGTATATTTCATAAAGCCCAATATCGAAATTAACCTTTGAAAGATCCGTTTCATCTTCAAAGGCGGTAGTTGCACCGAATCTTATGGAGTCACCGAAATCGTTAACCGCGTAACCCGGCATTATCGTATCAAAATCGATAACGCAAAGCGCCTCGCCAGTTTCCTTGTCGAAAAGTATATTATTAAGCTTGGTGTCGTTATGCGTTATTCTGATTGGCAGCTTGCCCTCTTTATACGCATCCTCGAACATGTTTATAAATTTTTCTCTCGAATATGCAAATTCGATTTCCGCCTTTACACCCTCCGCTCTTTTCATAGAGTCTTGCTCTGCCGCGCGGCGAAGCTGTTTTAAGCGCTCGGGCGTATTATGGAAATCCTTTATGGTTTCAAAAAGAGTTTCCGCGGGATAATCGCGGAGCTGATACTGAAAATCACCGAAGCTTTTTGCAGAAAGATAGAACTGCTCCGGATTTTCGACCTTGTCATAACTGATACTTCCCTCAACAAAATTGAGCATTCGCCAATAATCGCCAGAGGAGTCTAGATAAAAGTTTTCGCCATCCTTCGTTTTGATAACTGTGAGCACCTCTCGGCTCGGATCTTTACCTGCTTCCTTTGCCTTTTTTATGAGATATTCGCTGACAGACGTAAAATTCTTCATAAGAGAAGCAGGATCGCGAAATACCGCCTTGTTAATCTTTTGAAGCACGTATTTTCCCTTTTTGGTGAAAATAAGAAACGTAGTGTTAATATGTCCGTTGCCATACGGTTCAATTTTCCTTACAGAGCCATCAATAGCGAAGCTCTCCGCGATTTGCTTTTCCATTTTTATCTCCAGAATTTATTGAGTTTTATTCGGGACAATGCTTTGCTCTGAAACGGTATTCTTGTAAATTTTCAACAAAATTACAAAGCGCTACTATTATTATAAGTTACTCTATTGACAATTTCAATGTAAAATAGTATAATAATTTGTAATAAAGTGCATTTTTGTTCGAATATTTTACATAAAATCGGAGCTCTTATGAATAACAGCGAAATACTTTCTGTTTTAAAAGACCTTTATACGGCTTTGGGCCTGTGCATAGCTCTTTACAATAAGGATTTAACGGAGATAGCCGCATACCCCGATTCTGATTTCGAGCTTTGCACCGCTATTCAAAAAAACGCGGGAGCTGCCCTTTGCGCCGATTGCGGAAAGCTTGCCGCGCTTTCGGCAGAAGCCGAGAAAAAGCCTATAATTTATAAATTAAGCTGCGGTCTTTGCATATCGGTGTGCCCCCTATACAGCTTAGGGGAGCTTTGGGGATTTGTTTTTATAGGCCCCGTAATTGAAGAAAATGAAAACACGGACTTGGTTTTATCCGAGCTTCAACGTCTCCCCCAAAATGGTGATGACGCAAAAATAGCGCTTAACTCCGCTATCGCTTTATCGAAGGATAAGATTGAGGTCTATTCAAGGTTAATTACTCTGTGCGTAAAAAGCTTAACTGTTTCCGACGCAGTAAGCCGAGAGCGCCTCACAGTTGCAGAGGCAACTAAAAAATACGTAATCGAAAATTACGGGGGAAAAATTCGCATAAGCGACCTATGCCATGAGCTTGGCTGCTCAAAGAGCACCCTTCTTTCCGCCTTCAAGCGCGAGTACGGCGTGACCATTGGCGACTTTATTACCGATTACAGACTGATTCAAGCGAAAAAGCTGCTTGAAAACGAAAATTTCAGCATAAACGAAATAGCAAACAAAACGGGATTTTACGACCAGGCGTATTTCTCAAAAGTGTTTTCCGCAAAATGCGAAAAATCACCGAGCGAGTATAGGCGTGTTGCGAAATTCGGAGAAAGGAGCGAGAAATAATGAAGATTCTTCACACCTCAGACATTCATCTTGATTCGAAAATGAATTCAAAATTACCGGCGGAAAAAGCAAGAGAGCGAAAACGCGAGCTGATTCTGAATTTTAAAGAAACGGTCGAGTTTGCAAGACGCAAGTCCTGCTCTGCCGTCATTATAGCGGGCGACCTTTTTGACAGCGAAAACGTTACGGAGAGTTCAAAAAAATTTATTCTCGGCCTTATTTCCTCATTCCCTGAAATTACGTTTTTCTATCTTCCCGGAAACCACGAAAAGAAGATAATATCGAAAATGCCTTCTTTGCCGGAAAACCTTAAAATTTTCGGTGACGGGTGGACCGGCTTCTCATTTGGCGATATTTACATTACAGGAAGATGCGAAACCGAACCGGATATGTTCGGAAAACTTAATCTTCCGAGTGACAAAGCGGCAATTTGCGTTCTTCACGGTGAGCTTCGCGACAGGTCGGATTTTGGCGGAATTATAGGAAAAAAGGAGCTTCCCGGCTCAAAAATTTCATATCTTGCCCTAGGGCATTATCATAGCTATTCTTCGGAGCAAATCGGTGATACTTATGCCGTTTATTCGGGCACGCCGGCAGGCAGGGGCTTTGACGAAGCGGGCGAAAAGGGCTTTGTTATTATTGACACGGATGGGGGGATAAGCCATAGCTTCCATTCGGGATTCAGCAGAAAAATTCATATTGCCGACGTTTTCGTTGAACCGAACGAAACAACCGTTGAGCTTAAAGAAAAAATACTGACGGCGGTATCGAAAATTCCCGAATCCTCCATCATAAGAATTCAGCTCCTCGGAAAACGCGCGCCCGAATCGAGAATTGATTTAAAATTTCTTGAAAAGCATTTCGAGAACAGCTTTTATTATTTTGAGATAAAGGACGAAACAGGTCTTTATATAGCAAAAGAGGATTATTCGCACGACAAGTCCTTAAAGGGCGAATTTATAAGAACAGTGCTTTCCGACGGTGCGCTCACCGAAAGAGAAAAGGAAAAAATCATAAGCTGCGGTCTTTTAGCGCTTTTAGGCGAAAAATTCGAGGATTAAGGGTAATTTATATGAAGCTGAAAAAATGTTATATTGACAACTTCGGAAAGCTCTCATCGGCAGAGTTTAATTTTTCCGAGGGAATAAATACAGTCAAAGCAGACAACGGATACGGAAAAAGCACGCTTGCCGCATTTATAAAAGCAATGCTTTACGGTCTTCCCGACACGAAAGCGCAAAAGCTTGAAGAAAACGAAAGGCGCAAATTCGAGCCCTGGCAGGGCGGCGCTTGGGGCGGCTCGCTTGAATTTGAGTTTTCAGGGAAAAACTTTCGCGTTGAGAGGACTTTTTCAAAAAAAGCATCCGGCGACGAGGTGAAAATTCTTGACACGGATACCGGCAAAGAGCTGTTTTTTGATAACGGTGACGTTGGGCGCGAGATTTTCGGCATTGACCGCGAGGGCTTTGAAAGAACGGTTTTTCTTTCCGAAAAATCATTTTCCGAAAAAAACGAGAACCCAAGCATTGCCGCAAAGCTATCCGACCTTTCAGGTGTCAGCTTTGATCTTGGGGCTATGCGTTCAGCGCTTTTGCTGCTTGATGAGCAAAGAAAATTTTATCACAGGCAAAGCGGAAGCGGTGCTATCGACGATACAAGACACCGTCTTACACAAGCCGAGCTTCGCCTTGATGCTTTGAAGCTTTTGGAGGAGGGGCACTTAAAAGACTGCGAAAAGCTTGATGAGCTTTTGGCTGAACAGACGCGCGTTTCCCTCTCGCTTGAAAAAGCGAAAGAAAAGCGGAACAAAGCAAACGAAGAACGGATTTTAGCAAATGGGCGCGCGAACAAGGAAAAGCAGCTTGCCGCAGAACTGGAGCGAATCAAGGAGCTTTCAAAAAGCTTCCCCGCGGGTGTTCCCTCACCGCACGAAATAGACGAATTTGCTCTGATAAAAAAAGAGATAGCGGCATACGAAGAGCACGTGAGGTGCGTATCAAAGCAAGAGCCCCTTCCCCCCCCCGCTGTGAGCGAGAGAGAAATTGACTCCGCAGCAACCCTGCTTAACGAGATAGAAAGCATTAAAGAGCGTATTGCCGAAAACAACGAAAAAGCTTCTCAAAACCAAACCCGAAGCGCCGAAAAAAAGAAAAAGCTTCTGTTTTTTGCCGCGATTCCGCTTTTGTCGGGATTGGCGCTCGGAGCGCTTTTGAATCCGCTTTTTTATCTTCTTATTACGATTTCTCTTGTTCCGATATTGGCTGTTTTCACATCAAAAAGAGCCGCAACCTCAAAGGATGGCGATAATGATACGCTCGCTTCGCTTTTAGAGAACCACGAGCTCAAATTTGAAAATTTCAAAAGAAAGCTTCAATTTGATATGAACGACGGTCGGTCGATTATTGCAAAAGCAAGACAAGAGCTCCGAGAATACGAATTTAAAAAGCTTGAAGCAGAAAGAGAAAGCAACAGGCGCAACGAGGAAAAAAAGCGCTACTTACATCTCTTTGAAAAACACAAGCTTTTCAAAGAGCGTTTTGGAACTGAAAATTTGGAAAGCTTGCGAGCGGCAGTTTCGGAATACCGCACCTTAACCGAGATAGCAAAGCGGCTCAATGATGAATTAAAGGAGTTTTCCGAAAAACACGGAATTTCCGCTTCTTTTGTTACCGTGGGCGAGCTTGACACAGAGGTTGAGCACTGCGAAGAAAAATTGAAGGCGCTGAATTCCGAAATCGCTCTCTTGAAAAGAAAAACCGAGCTTGACAGAGCCGAGCTTGAAGCGAAGGATGCGCTTACCGCAGACGTGGAAAAGCTTGAAGAAAAGCTAAATGACTACACCGAAAAATACGAAACGGTAAAATTGACGAAAAGCTATCTTGAACTCGCAAGAGATAAAATGAACGCGCGCTATCTCAAAAAAACAATGGATTCCTTTAAGCGCTACGTGTCATTCATATCCGACGAGGACGGTGAATACGGAATGGACACAAGCTTCGTGCTTTCAAAAAGAGAGGGCGGTCAGACCAAAACGAAGGACTCGTACAGCAAGGGAACTCGCGAGCTTTACGATATAGCCCTGCGCCTTTCCCTTTCCGACGCTCTTTACGATTCGGATTTGCCGCCGCTTATTCTTGACGATCCTTTCGCGTATTTCGACGACGGAAAGCTAGAAAAAGCGAAGGAGCTTCTTCTTTCCATCGCAAAGGAGCGCCAGATAATATATCTTGTTCCTGTATGTGAAAGAGCTATATAGTTTACAAAAAGAACCACTATTTTGCGTGTTATCCCAGACGTAGAACACGCAGCGATATATATCGGCTAACAAAAAAAGAGAGGATATTTCGGATTTCCCGATTTACCTCTCTTTTTACTTATCTGATTTTATTTCTGTTCTTTAATAAGGTCGCGTATCTGTTTAAGAAGCTCCTCTGTTGTGGGGTTGGCCTCTTTTTCAAGGCGCGCCTTTTCTGCCGCCGCCGCTTTTTCCGCCTCTGCCTTAGCCGCTTTTTCTGCAAAATAAGCTTCAACCGCCTTAACGTCGGTTACCTTGATGCCGAGCTTTTTAAGCTCCTTGCGGTCTTCCTTACTGATTAAACCTTTGCGTGCATCAGACGATATTTTCTTTCCGTGCTCGCGTGCCTTATTGATAAACTTTACTATCACGAAAAGAACGAAGGCAACGAGGAAGAAATTGATTATAGCGTTAATGAACGAGCCCCAGTCTATGTAAATGGACTTCGCCATATCAATCTCGGATGTAAGCGCTCCGTTTGCATCGCGCACGTACTCGGTTACCAAAAACGTGTATATTTTATCAAGCGCGTCGCCACCCATAATAAAAAACAAAAGCGCGTTGATAAAGGGTTTGAGAATAAAATTGCTAAGGCCGTTTACTATTGCCGTAAACGAGCTACCGACGATAACACCGACAGCCATATCTACGATATTACCGCGAGTTATAAATTTTTTGAATTCTTCGAAAAATTTTTTCACTTTTTATCTCCTTTTTTGATTTACACATTGGTTTGCAATGAATATTACAAAATTTATTTTATCACACCGCTTCATATTTTTCAATACTAATTTTTACGATTTTTGGGCGCTCCTAATTTTTTTGGTGGATTTCACTATATATTTTGAAATCTACTTGCAAAAATTTTATATATATGTTAAAATAAAATATAATTGACTTATTTTAAGACGACTTCGCGTCGCATTTGAAAGGATTTTTATGAAGAATAAAAGAATTTGGCGAATATTGACAAGTTTTATATTTATTCTATGTTTGCTTCTTGCCCTTACTTCGTGCAAGGAAACCTATACGGTGACTTTTGATTCCAATGGCGGTAGCGCAGTTGAATCGCAAGAGGTTACCTCCGGTGAATACGTGGTCGAGCCCGCTGCACCTATTCGCGAGGGCTACACCTTCCTCGGTTGGTATCACAATAAAGACAAATGGGATTTCACACATTACGTCGTAACCGCGAACACAACTCTTAAAGCAATGTGGCAGGAAAACTACACGGTGACCTTTGATTCTGCCGGCGGCAGTGCGGTTGAATCGCAAACGCGCCTCAGCGGCTCTCTTGTAAGCCGCCCGACACCGCCAACACGTGAGGGCTACACCTTCCTCGGCTGGTATTATGAGGATAAAGAATGGAATTTTGAAGAAACACCGCTTGAAGCGAATATAACGCTCGTTGCGAATTGGATAATAAACCGAAATGTAACGTTTGATTCAAACGGCGCCGAGCTTGTCGTTTCGACTGTAACTCTTCTTGACGGCTCGCTTATCCCCACGCCGCCCTCCCCCACTCTCGCAGGACATAGCTTCCTCGGTTGGTATCTTGGCGACGTGCTTTGGGATTTCAGCTCACAAAAAGTCACCGAGGACATTACCCTCGTGGCTAAATGGGCTGTCGGCAGACTCGTTACCTTCAATTCCAACGGCGGCGAATCCGTGCCGAGCGTAATAGTCGTTGACGGCTCAAAGCTCCAAGCTCCCGCTGTTCCTAACTATCCCGATTACACGTTCCTCGGTTGGTATCTCGGCGATGTTCTGTGGGATTTTGAAAACAACGTCGTAAGCTCCGACATCATTCTTACCGCAAGATGGAAAAGTAATTACTATACGGTTACCTTCAACACCGACGGTGCGCCTGCTATACCGAGCCAGAAGGTTACTATCGGCGCTTATGCAACCGAACCCCCGGTTCCGGAAATGGAAGGATATATATTCTTGGGTTGGTATCTTGGCGAAATGCCGTGGAACTTTTTGATGAACAAAGTTCCTGCAAACATAGTGCTAACAGCAAAATGGATAGAGAGTCTGACGGTCACGTTTGATTCGGACGGCGGTTCGCCTGTAACTACACAGAGTCTTATGTCCGGAGCTAGCGCGAGTCTTCCTGCCAATCCCACAAAGGACGGATTCATTTTCGCCGGTTGGTATCTTGAAGGCAGCGATACCGCTTGGGATTTTTCCACTATCGTTAATGAAAACATCACGCTTAAAGCAAAATGGACTCCTATATACACAGTTGCGTTCAATTCCGAGGGCGGAACAAGCATTGACATTCAGTTTATCGTTGCAGGTCAGCACGTAACGTGTCCTGCAAATCCCACAAAGGGCAAGTTCGTATTCAGATACTGGGCATATAATGGCCGTGAGTGGAACTTTGAAACCGATACGGTAGAGGGTAATATGACGCTTACCGCAATTTATTATTCACCCGTTTACATAAGCTTCAATACCGGCTGTGATACTGTGATCGAAAGACAGGAACTTTCTTACGGCGCACGCATCAGCTTGCCTACCGCGAGCTTATCAAAGCCGCATTACGTATTCAATAGTTGGACTTATATGGGAACTGAATGGAATTTCGAAACTCCCGTATATGAAAACATAGAGCTTACTGCAAGTTGGGAATTCATCGGTGCTATCATTACACTTGATACAAACGGCGGAATTGCTATGGAAGCCAAGATTGTAGACAAAGGTGATAAAATCGGAAATAATTTCATTGGATTCCCGCGCCGGGACGGATATACCTTTGACGGATGGTATATTCAAGGAACGAATATTAAGTTAACTGCCCAAAACACCTATACGGTTACGGAGGACATCGTTCTTGTTGCCCACTGGATTCAGGGCAACGGAATGGGCGGCGGAATAATGGGCGGCGATCAGCCGTTCTGATTCTCTTCTTCCCTGTAATTTTTTACAACGTAGAGCAGATTTACGGCAAGAGAAAATCCGTTAACCGTAAAGCTCACAAAATCAATTATGAAGAATGAATATATGCTCCAAAGAGCAAGATTCGCGGCGGTTACAAGCTTAATTCCCGTAACCTTTTTTGCAAAATAACAGCTAATACTAAATAAAACCGAGGCGGCGACAGGGATAAGTCCTATGGCGCCGCCCGTGTTGTATATAATACCAAACACAAAAGAGGCGAGTGCCACAAGCACCATTGGCACGCGGCTGTACTTGCCAAAATAAAGCAAAATATTTTTAATTATTGAAATAAAAAGGCATATTGCCGCGCCTATCTGAAAAAAGGCAAGCTGTGCAAAAAACAAAAACAAGCTCTCCATGCACTGCGAAAAATATATTGACTTTTTGCTTTTCAGAACGGCAGATAAAATCAAGAATCCGGCAGAAAATGCGGAAAGTATATTTCCAAGTATAACGTTAGGCATTTTTTCGTTGTTTTGCCCAAAATTCCGAGAAATATTATATTAGATAAACAAAAAGGGTTTCAACTTTAATATTTTCAAATTCTAACAAATAATAAAGAGTGGTACTGCATTAACAATACCACTCTGTTTTTTCGGTTATGCCCAAATTTAAAAGCCACCGTGGCAAAAAAATTTTCGAGGAGAAAGCTCCGTTCTTCGCGAACGTCGGCGTACTTTGTACGGCAGAGCGCCAAAACGGAGCTAGAATAAAAAACTTTAATTAGTTGGAGAAGAACATAGTTTTTCAACCTTAATATCATTAAATTATTTCAAAGAAACGATAGAGGCACTATCTTTAAAATGCCCCTGTTTTTTATTCGTTTATCCCAAAATTTCAAAGCCACCGTGGCAAGGAAATTTGGAACAGAAATTGTCGGCTGACGATGGAGAGCGTACTTTGTACGGCGACTGAGGAAACGGCAATTTATGCCTAAATTGAAAAACCGCCGCGGCAAAGAAATTTTGAGGAGAAAGCTCCGTTCTTCGCGAACGTCGGCGTACTTTGTACGGCAGAGCGCGAAAACGGAGCTAGAATAAAAAACTTTAATTAGTTGGAGAAAAAC
>JAZORS010000077.1:0-6149 GCA_045656725.1 Eubacteriales bacterium
ACTTGTGAGAGCTTCCGAGATAGGTGCAGACGCTATGCTTATGGCAAAAAACGTTGACTATATATATACGGACGACCCGAGAAAGAACCCCGAGGCAAAGAAGCTTGAGCGCGTCAGCGCATCCGAGGTTTTAGCAAAGAATCTCAAAGCAATAGACGCAACCGCAACCGCATTTTGTATGGCTAACGGAATGCCCATCCGCGTTTTCGGACTCAAAGAGCCCGAGGATATAGTAAAGGCGATATCCGGAAAATCCGTTGGTACGGTTGTAACCCCCGACTAAAATTGACCAAAATATAATTCAAGGAGAAAATTTATGAAAATCGAAGTTAAAGATTATGAAGTGAAAATGCAAAAGAGCATAGCAAGCTATAAGGAAAATCTTTCCACTATAAGAGCAGGAAAGGCAAATCCCGACGTTCTTAAAAAAATCGAGGTTGAATATTACGGCTCTATGACCGCGATTTCCTCAATCGCCGAAATCAAGGCATCTGACGCAAGAACTCTCGTAGTAACCGCTTGGGACAAGAGTGTAATGAGAGAAATTGAAAAGGCAATACTGAAATCCGACCTCGGAATCAATCCGCAGAACGACGGCTCTTGTATCCGCCTTGCGTTCCCCCCGATGAACGAGGAGCGCCGCCGCGACCTTTCCAAGCAGATTTCAAAGCTTGGCGAGGATTGCAAGGTTGCAGTCCGTAATATCCGCCGTGACGCTAACGATAAAATCAAAGCCATGAAAAAGGATTCCCAGATGACAGAGGACGAGGCAAAGCAGTCCGATAAGCTCATTCAGGACCTTACTGATAAGTACGTTAAGGAAGTTGACGCTGTAACCGCGGCAAAAACGAAGGAAATAATGGAAATATAATCCTCAATAGGGAGAATTTACCATGTTCTTTAAAAGAAAAAAGGCAAGCGCTGTGGCTGCTTCGGAAAACGTGCTTACTGCTGTTGCTATAATTATGGACGGAAATGGCAGATGGGCAAAAAAACGCGCGTTGCCGAGAACCGCAGGGCACGCGGCAGGAGCAAAAAGAATCCAGCCCGCCCTTGAAAAATTCCGTTCTCTCGGCGTTCATTACGTAACTCTTTATGCGTTTTCAACGGAAAACTGGAAGCGCCCCAAGGAAGAGGTAGATACGATAATGGAGCTCGCCTTTAAAAATCTTATAACGATAGTTTCGGAGAAGATAGAAACAGACCCCGATTTTTCCGTTAAATTTCTCGGTGATAAAATGGGGCTTCCCGAGAAGCTTCGTAATATTGCCGAGGAGCTTGAAGAAAAATCCAAGGGGCGCTCGTTCGTTCTTTCCGTGGCTCTTAACTACGGTGGCAGGGCAGAGATCGTGAACGCCGTAAACCGTGCCGTAGCTGACGGGCACACGGAGTTTACCGAGGACCTTCTTTCCCGATATCTTTATTCCTATCCCGTGCCCGATCCCGATCTTGTTATAAGAACGGGTGGAGATTTCAGAACCTCTAACTTTTTGCTTTGGCAATCGGCTTATTCGGAGTATTACGTAACGAATACGCTCTGGCCAGATTTTGACGAAGACGAAATAATGAAGGCGGTTCGCGCATTTTATTCAAGAAAGCGCCGCTTTGGAGGTCTTAATAAGGAAGATTTGAGAAAACAATGAAAACACGAGTTATAACCGGCGCGGTGCTCGTAGCAATCGCAGTTCCGGTATTGATATTTTCAAAATATATAGTTTATCCGCTGCTTATTTCCGTTTTGTCGTTTTTTGCGATGCTTGAGCTTATCAGCTGTCTTGGACTTCGTGATAAGTATTTTATAGCCGCGCCGGCATACGTTTTCTCGGCGGCAATGCCAACCGTGGTTTATCTTCTCGGTTGGGAAAATTTCGGAACAAGCCTTAAAATTTACGCGCTGTCGCTGTTTCTTATTTTGTTTTTCTATTTCGGTACGGCGGTCGCGGCAAGGGGAGAGCTCAAATTTCCGGCAGTTTCGGAGGTCTTTGCTCTTACCGCTTACGTAAGCGCGGGATTTTCGGCAATGTCGCTTGTGAGATACGTTCCAAACGGCGCGTATTACATCGCCCTTGTATTCTTTGCCTCTTGGATATGCGATACCTTTGCGTATCTTTTCGGCTCAAAGTTCGGAAAGCATCGGCTTATTCCCGAAATAAGTCCGAAAAAATCTGTTGAGGGAGCTATTGCGGGCGTTGTATTCTCCGTTCTGTTTTTCCTTCTTTACGGTCTTGTTATCGACCTTGTAAAGGACGGAATAACGGTTAACTATCTCTCGCTTGCGCTATCGGGGCTTTTGCTTTCGGTAATCTCGCAATTCGGTGACCTTATCGCATCGCTTATCAAGCGTGAGAGAGGAATAAAGGATTACGGAAAAATATTCCCCGGTCACGGCGGAGTTATGGATAGATTTGATTCAATTCTTGCCGTATCGCTTCCGCTGTTTGTAATCGCAGTATCATTCCCCCCGTTCTCGTAAATAAATAAACCTTAAAAAGAGATTTATAGCGCGCGCTATATGTCTCTTTTTATTCCCGGAATCGGCGTGAAAGTTTGTTTTACGTAGGGTGAAATCTGCTGTTCACGCACGAAATTTAAACCAAAAATGTTTCCCCCTTTTTCACTCTAAATTTCAAGAAAGATTTGCGCTGCCGCCAAGACGGCAGAATGGAGATTTTTATGAAAAAAACGATAGCAGTTCTGGGCGTTACCGGCTCCGTCGGCAAGCAGGCGATGGAAGTGGCCGAAGCGCGCGGATACAACGTTGATTATATAAGCGCAAATAAAAACGTGAAGGAAGCCGAGCTTTATGCAAGGCGCTTCTCACCGCGCGCCGTCGCTATGGCAGACGAGGGTGCGGCAAAGGAGCTTTCGCTGTCGCTTCGCGATACCGACATTAAGGTGTATTCGGGCGAAGATGGGCTTCTTGAAGGCATAAGAAATTCGGAAGCCGAAACCTTCATCAATTCCATAATCGGCAAAGCAGGACTTTTTCCCACCCTCGAAGTAGTAAAAACAGGCAAGCGACTCGCCCTCGCAAACAAGGAATCTCTCGTTATTGCGGGAGAATTCGTTATGAAGGCGGCTGAGGCGTCGGGCTGTGAGATTATCCCCGTTGACAGCGAACATTCCGCAATCTTCCAGAGCTTGAAATCCGGCACTAAAAAAGAGGTTAAGCGCCTGATACTCACGGCATCCGGAGGCCCTTTCTTCGGAAAAACGCGGGAAGAGCTTTCGCTTGTGACTCTTGCCGATACACTTGCTCACCCAACCTGGAAAATGGGCAAGAAAATAACTGTCGATTCGGCAACCCTTATGAACAAGGGCTTTGAAATAATTGAGGCGGTGCATCTTTTCGGTATACCTGCGGAAAGAATAGAGGTAGTAGTGCACCGCGAGAGCATACTTCATTCAGCCGTGGAATATATTGATAACACCGTAATAGGTGAGTTTTCCGTGCCCGATATGCGCGCCTGTGTGCAATACGCTGTCGATTATCCCGAAAGATGTGAGGGCTGTATCGGAGAACTTGACCTTATAAAGCTTGGAAAAATGAGCTTTTTTGCGCCTGATTTTGAGGCGTTTCCTTTGCTTTCACTTGCAAAACGCGCAATTTCTCTCGGAGGCGGTATGCCCGCCGTGCTCAACGCGGCAGATGAGATTGCCGCAGATGCATTCCTTTCAGAGCGCCTTTCCTTTACCGGCATTTCCGAGGTGGTTGAAAAAACATTCGATAAAATGTCGCACGCAAAGGATGCAAAAAATATAGACGAGCTTGTTTCTTATGACAGAGAAGCAAGAGAAATAGCGAAAAATTATATTTGATTATATTTGAGGAGATAAAATTTGAACACCTTTATAACCGTAGTATCCGCAGTCCTCGTGTTTGGCTTTCTGATATTTATTCATGAATTCGGCCACTATCTGTCTGCTAGAATATTCAAGGTGAAAATAAACGAGTTTTCAATCGGTATGGGCCCGCGCCTTTTTTATTACGATTCAAAGAAAACCGGAATTAAATACAGTCTTGCGGCTTTCCCGATAGGCGGCTTTGTCGCTATGGCGGGCGAGGACGACGAGAGCGACGACCCCAATTCTTTTGATAAAAAGCCGGCGTGGCAGCGCTTTATCGTAACCTTTGCAGGCGCGGCAGTAAATATAGTATTCGGCTTTATCGCCATGCTTCTTTTCACCTCAATTTCCAATATCGGTGTCGGCGAGGTCGTTGAGTTTGTGCCGAGGGAGGAATCGGGCTACGAGTGCTCTTCGCAGGACTCGGGACTTATGCTTGGCGACGTTATAATCAGCGTTGAGGGTAAAAGCACCAAGCTTATCGACGAAATCTCGTATGAAGTAATGAGAAAGGGAACAGAGCCGGTTGACCTCGTCGTTATACGTGACGGAAAAGAAGTTGAGCTTCTTGACGTGCAGTTTCCCGTGATAGAAGAATCCGGTCAACGTTTCGGTGCGCTTGATTTCAGAACGAGGGCGATAGAAAAGACCTTCGGCAAGGTTTTAAGCTTTTCCTGGCGCAAATCCTGCCTTACGGTAAGAATGACCTGGGAATCAATAATTGACCTTATCCGCGGAAGATACAGCTTTGCCGCTGTATCTGGCCCCGTAGGCATTTCGGGCGCGATAGGCGAAGCTGCCGCGGCGGGCTTTGCAAGCTTGCTTTACGTGGTAGTCATTATCAGCATAAATCTCGGAATAATGAATCTTTTGCCAATTCCCGCGCTTGACGGCGGACGGCTTTTAACAATAATCATTGAAATGGTAACAAGACGCAGATTGCCTAAACGGGTAGAAGGAATTATAAATTCCGTCGGCCTTGCTCTTTTGCTCGGACTTTCGGCGGTGATTTTAGTAAAGGACATAATACAGATTATCGTATAAGCTTATGGAATATAATTCATTCAGAAGAAAAACAAAATCACTTAAAGTAGGCTCTGTTGGAATCGGCGGAGATTTTCCCGTTTCAATTCAGTCAATGACCAATACTAAAACGATAGATTTTTCCGCAACGTACAGGCAGGTCTCGGCGCTTGAAACGGCAGGCTGCGATATCGTGCGCCTTGCAGTTCCCGATATAGAGTCAGCGGCAAGCTTCCGCAAGCTCAAAGAGGCGGGAATTAAGGTTCCTCTTGTTGCGGATATACACTTCGATTATAAGATAGCTCTTGCCGCACTTGAAGCGGGGGCGGATAAGATAAGAATAAATCCAGGAAATATCGGCGGAAAGGAAAAAATTGCCGCCGTTGTCAGCGCGTGCCGTGAAAGAGGTGTTCCTATTCGTATAGGCGTCAATTCCGGCTCGCTTGAAAAGCATATTCTTGAAAAATACGGCGCGCCTGCGGCAGAGGCGCTCGCAGAGTCCGCGCTTTACCACGCGGGGCTTCTTGAAGAGCTCGGATTTTCGGATATAGTAATTTCCGTTAAAGCCTCCGACACGAAAACTATGATAGACGCAAACCGCATATTAGCGGAAAAAACGGATTATCCCTTGCATCTTGGCGTTACCGAGGCAGGATACGGAAACAGGGGAATTATCAAGAGCAGTATAGGCATCGGCGCGCTTTTATCTCTTGGTGTCGGCGATACGGTAAGGGTGTCCTTGACAGATGATCCGACAAGTGAGGTCCGTGCTGCAAAGGATATACTTGATTCCCTCGGCATAAGGGAAAAGCGCGGAATGGATATAGTTTCGTGCCCCACCTGCGGAAGAACAAAAATAGATCTTATCCCTCTTGTTCGGGAATTTGAAGAAAGAGTAGAAAAAGAGGGCCTTTCGGAGCTTAACTTAAAGGTTGCTCTTATGGGATGCGCGGTAAACGGACCCGGAGAGGCAAGAGAGGCAGATATCGGAATTGCCGGGGGTGCTGGCGAGGCGCTCCTTTTCCGCCACGGCGAAACAGTGAGAAAAATAAAAGAAAACGACCTTGTCGGAGAGCTTATCCGAGAGATTAAGCAAATGTCAAAGGCGTAAGGAATAAGATGCAGGAAAAGAAATTTTTTGAGGTTTTCGGTAGGTACTCTCCTACCGATGAAAAAAGAGAGCTCCTGGAACGCGGAAAAAACGCGCGCATCAGATACGATAAAGAGGCGAAAAGAGTAGAGGTTCACCTTGAATTCGATTCGCACGAGGATGCGGAGCT
>JAZORS010000078.1:0-2526 GCA_045656725.1 Eubacteriales bacterium
CACAGAACGACATGGCTACGATCCGACTTCTTGCATCTCTTGCGCGCTGCTTCTGTTCGTTCATAAGTGCGGTGAAGCCGTCCTCGTCAAGCGTAAGACCGCCCTCCTCCGCTATCTCACGGGTGAGGTCAACGGGGAAGCCAAAGGTGTCGTAAAGCTTAAAGGCGTCAGCGCCGGAAATTGTCATATTGCCGGAAGCCTTAGCGTTCTCAACAAGGCCTGAAAGTATGCCGAGGCCTGCGTCAATGGTCACGTTGAATTTTTCTTCTTCAAGTCCTATAACGCGAAGCACGTCATTGCGGCGTAGGGCAAGCTCTACGTACGCATCCTTATTCTGCTCGATAACTATCTCGCAAAGCTCCTTAATAAAGGGGCGGTTTATGCCGAGAAGCTTTCCGTGACGGCAGGCACGGCGGATAATTCTTCTGAGAACGTATCCACGGCCCTCGTTTGAGGGAATAACGCCGTCCGAAATCATAAAGGTTGCGCTTCTTACGTGGTCAGTAACGACACGGATTGAAACGTCGTCCTTTTTGTCCTTGCCGTATTCTTTTCCTGATATTTTACAAACGGTATCGAGGATACGTCTTACCGTGTCAACCTCGAAAAGATTGTCAACGCCCTGCATAACGCAAGCAAGACGCTCAAGTCCCATACCTGTATCAATATTCTTCTGAACAAGCTCGGTGTAGTTGCCCTGTCCGTCATTGTTGAACTGGGAAAATACGTTGTTCCAGATTTCCATAAATCTGTCGCAGTCACAGCCTGGCTTACAGTCGGGCGAGCCACAGCCGTAGGCCTCGCCTCTGTCGAAATAAATTTCCGAGCAAGGACCGCAAGGACCTGAGCCGTGCTCCCAGAAGTTGTCCTCTTTGCCGAGGCGGACTATGTGAGAGGGGTCTACCCCAACCTCGTCACGCCAGATTTTGAAGGCTTCCTCGTCATTTTCATATATCGAGGGCCAGAGAAGCTCCTTTGGAATTTCAAGAGTTCCGTTAAGAAATTCCCATGCCCACTTAATAGCGTCCTCTTTAAAGTAGTCGCCAAACGAGAAGTTTCCGAGCATCTCGAAATAAGTGCCGTGGCGAGCCGTGTGTCCGACTCTGTCAAGGTCGGGAGTTCTTATACATTTCTGGCAGGTGCAGACTCTGTTTCTCGGGGGAACTTCCTCACCCGTGAAAAACTTTTTCATAGGCGCCATGCCCGAGTTTATAAGAAGAAGCGACTTATCGCCCTTCGGAACGAGAGAAAAGCTGGGAAGTCTGAGATGTCCCTTGCTCTCAAAGAAAGAGAGGAACTTTTCTCTTAAATCGTTAAGTGATGTCCATTTCATTGTATCTATCTCCAAAAATTATTTATAGAGTGAAGCTTTAAGGGTGGTTTATTCGAATCAGAAATTTATTATTCCCAAGTGCTCGAGAAGAATTTTCAGTCCCATAAGAACGAGAACTGCTCCGCCTGTAAATTCTGCCCATTTCTTGTATTTTGCACCGAAAAACGCACCGAATTTCACGCCGAGTGCTGAAAGAGTAAAGGTGATAACTCCTATAAATCCTACGGCAAGCCATATTGAAACGTCGGGCAAGAGGGCAAACGTTACACCCACCGCAAGAGCGTCAATGCTGGTTGCAAGCGCCATAACGAGCATGGTTTTTACGCCGAATGATGCGCTTGACGCATCGCATTCTCCCGAGAGGGCCTCTTTTATCATATTTAAGCCGATAAGAGCAAGAAGGGCGAAGGCTATCCAGTGGTCAAAGCTTTCAATGTATGACGAGAAGCTCTTGCCGACGAAATATCCGATAAGGGGCATAAGAGCCTGAAATCCGCCAAACCAAGCGCCCGTCAGAGCCATGTGCCGGGGCTTGACCTCGCTCGTTGCAAGACCCTTGCAAACACTGACGGCAAAGGCGTCCATAGAAAGCGCAAGCGCTGTAAGTATCAGTTCCCAAACCTGCATAAAAAGTTCTCCTGTTAAGCTGTTGCAGTCATACTTAATAATTGTATCACAAAAATATTTATTTGTAAATACCCATGCGGGCGAAAAAATAATATTTATATTTTAAGCCGCAGAGCCTCGGGAAATATTGACACACAAAAAGAATTCGTGTAAAATATACGTGTAAGAAAAGAATATTTTTTGGGAGCACAAAAGGGAGCGCAGAAAATGAAAAAGGTGAGCCGAATTATTAAAATTCTGACAGTTGCAGCTGCGGTTTTCGGAATGACTCTTTCATTTATCAACGCAAAAGCCGACGGATATTCTCATTGGTCGGCACGGCTTTTGTATTTTACAAACCAATCGAATATCTGGATAGCGGCAAGCGCCCTCGGGCTTCTTGTTCTCGATTTTTCAGGAGCGAAAAAGACGGAAAAAATCTATCGCCTCTTTTATTCTTTGAAATTCGTTTTCACGGTGGCAATAAGCCTGACGGCACTTATATTTTTTGTTGTCTTGGCGCCCGGTGCCGCAAACCAAAGCTACCGTGCGTTTTCCGTGTGGAGCATAACGGTTCATGCGATAAC
>JAZORS010000079.1:0-8803 GCA_045656725.1 Eubacteriales bacterium
AAAATCGAATGCCTTTCCGTCAAAGAACCAACCGGCGAACGTGCAACCCGGCTTTGCCGGCGCGGTAGGTGCGGTAACTTTGTCACCCTTTGTAAGATTTATTGAGTCAACGGGACTGCCGCCCTTTGAGTCGAAACTTACGGTTGCCTCGTTTGCTTCAACGGAGGATATCCATTTTGCAATAAGAGTTATGTCCGAGTTTACGGTATCGTTGGCAAAATTCCATACCACACTTCCATTATACCAACCCATGAAAACGTAGCCGTCTTTCGTAGGAGTTGTGGGTTCGTTAATCTTTTCACCCGATAAAACCGTGGCGTTTTCGACAGCCGTGCCGCCAACAGAATCAAATTTTACCGTGTAGCTTTCTTCTCCGCAAGCGGTGAGTGACGATACGGCGAAGAGAAGAATGAAAAGAGTAAGAAAAAGCGAAATTACTTTCTTGCCTGACTTCATTTGTGCCTCCTGTGTTTGTTCTGTGAGAACAAAATAATATATATATTATAATTTTTTATATAGTATATCATAGTCGTTATTCATTTTCAAGTGTTTTCACAAACTTGAAAGCGTACTTGCTTAATTTTTGCCGTTTTCAACAAAAAAACAAGCGGATTATAAGTTATTTTGCGAATAAAAAAACCGTATTCTAGATTTTAAAATATTCAATCCGCCATAACCAGCTCGTAAAGAGAGAGGAGTTCGTCTTCTATCGCGGATTTTCTTTCGTCAATTTCCGCGGCGCGCACGTAGTCGCTTGCGGCAGAGCCAAAGAGCTCCTCGTCGAGCACTGTGAGCTCGCGTTCAAGCATCTCGATTTTTTCTTTTGCCCTTTGGAGCTTCTTTTCGTGAGAACGCCTTTCGGAGTTTTCCTTCTTTTTCTGCTCGTAATCTTCCTTTGAACTGATTTCTTTCGGTTTCTCTTTTTCGGGCGCGAGATCGCGTTTTGCTATCTCGCGCATTTTAAGGTATTCTTCAAATGCGTCATCGTAATCTTCAAGCTGATAATCAAGCGCGCCTCCCGGCTGCCGTCTGTCAAGCTCGATTATTCTCGTAGCTATTCGGTTGATAAAATATCTGTCGTGCGAAACCGCAATTACCGTTCCGGGAAAGGAAAGGAGTGCGTTTTCAAGCGCCTCGCAGGAGCCGATGTCAAGATGGTTGGTCGGCTCGTCCATAATGATCAGATTTACCTTTTCAAGTATGAGCTTCGCAAGGGTAAGGCGTGCGCGCTCACCGCCCGACAGAGTGCTTACCGGCTTATCCATATCATCCGCGCCGAAAAGGAAGAGCGCAAGTGTCGAGCGAAGCTCAAAATCCGTCTTGTCGGGATAGGTTTTTCTCATCTCCTCAAAAACCGTGTTTGTAAGAGTGAGTCCGCGGTTTTCCTGGTCGTAATAACCGATTTTGATGTTGTAGCCAAGGGTTATTTTTCCCGATGTCGGGCGGAGCAGG
Source organism: Eubacteriales bacterium (assembly GCA_045656725.1). Classification (GTDB taxonomy): domain Bacteria; phylum Bacillota; class Clostridia; order Oscillospirales; family CAG-272; genus UBA1740. The sequence goes on from JAZORS010000079.1 coordinate 1,453, forward strand.
GAATTAAACAGCTTCATAAGAGTTGATTTTCCGGAGCCGTTGGGTCCTAAAAACATAACTCTTTCGCATTTTCGGACAAGGAGCGAAAGGTCCTCGATCAGCGCCTCATTGCCATAAGAAAATGAAAGATTTTTTGCTTCGAGAACGTCGTTAACGCTCACGGTGTCGGATGAAAAGCTTAATCTTATATCCTTCGGCGCCTTCGGCGCGAGCTCGATTTTTTCCATTCTCGCGAGCTGCTTTTCCTTTGAACGTATCGTAACGAAATTATGCTCTCTGTTGCATCTTCTCTGGAACTCTATGTTCGCCTGAATTTTCGCTATAATTTTCTGCTGTTCCTTATACCGCTTTTCAAGCGAGGCGGCTTCCGCCTCCTGCTCTTTTTTGCTTTCTGAATAATTTCCGTGAAAAAGCTTTGCCCGTCCGTATTGAACGTGCAAGGTTTTGTTTGTGGTTTTGTCAAGAAAATATCTGTCGTGAGAAATTATTAAAACAGTTTTCTTATAAGAGGAAATGAAGCTTTCGAGCCAAGCGAGCGCATCTATGTCAAGATGGTTGGTCGGTTCATCGAGCATAAGAATATCGGGCTCGGTCGCAAGCAGGCGCGCGAGCGAAAGTCGGGTGTACTGTCCGCCGGAAAGCGTTGATATTTTCTGCTCCGTTAAAGCATCGTCAAAGCCGAGCTTCAAAAGCATGCTTCTGCATCGTGAGCGGAATTCAAGTCCGCCGTCCTCTATAAAGCTTTTTGTTTTTTCGGAAAGCACGCCCGATATGCGCATCGATTCTGCCTGATTTCTCTCGGCTGACGCAATAGCGATTTCCTTTTCGTATCTTTCAAGCTCCGCCTCTCTTTTAAGAAGTTCGGGGAAGGCGGTATACATATATTCAAGGCAGGTGCTGTCTTTCGGTAAAAGGGAAAGATCGGGATTTTGCTCCAAAAATCCGATTGTGTATCCTTTTTGAGTATAAACCGCGCCCGAGTCGGGCGCGTATTCGCCCGTGATAACTTTAAAAAGGGAGGTTTTACCCGCGCCGTTAACACCGACGATGCCGACTCTTTCTCCGTCGTTCACGGAAAAGCTTATATTTTTCAAAATTTCGTCCGCGCCAAAGGATAGGCATATATCGGATACGGAAAGTGCAATCATTCTGTATAAACTCCTGGTTTGCTTTCATTAACATTATATAATGATATTGTATCACAAATCCTCGGCAAAATCAATATGCAAATTATGCATAAATATGCAAATATTCATTTGGTTTCCAAAGTGAGCAAATGCAAAAAAAGCATTTATAAAGTGGCGAAACGGCTTCTGAAACGGTCTGAGTGAGAAAAGAATGTGCGGTTTTTAGTGCATGTTGCACAAAAATCTTCCCCAAAATCCGTAAATGCATAAAAATGCAACAAAAATGAAAAAACTTGCAAAAAACTATTGACTTTATGCAAAAACGGGTGTATAATGGGTTCATCCAAAAAACAACGGGCCAAAACCCGAAAACAGAAAGAAGGAAAAAACAATGAAAAAAATTCTCTCACTCATTCTTGCAGCAGCACTTCTTTGCTGCGCAGTATTCGCTCTTGGATCTTGCCAGACCACAAACTATTCGAAAGCTTATGACAAAGCGCTTGCCGCTATCGATTATGATGCTTCCGATTATACCGAAACGCTTACCGTAGCGATGTCTCCCGACTTTGCTCCGATGGAATTCGTTGATCTTGCTAAAGAAGGCGACGCTAAGTACGTTGGCTTTGACGTTCTTCTTGCAACCTACATTGCAAAGGAGCTTGGAATGAAGCTCGTTATCAGCCCCATGTCCTTCGATGCTTGCACCGCAGCGCTTGATACCGACAAAGCGGACCTTGCAATCTCCGGCTTCTCCTGGACTGCTGAACGTGCAGAGTTTTATGCAATCTCCGATTGGTACGAGGCAGGCGAGAATGAGTCCGATCAGGTTCTTATCGCAAAGGCAGGCACCACCTTCAACTCCACTACCGATTTCACAGGTAAGGTTATAGGCGCTCAGGGAGCATCTTTGCAGAAGATTCTCGTTGAGGAGCAGCTTGTAACAAAGGGAGCTGAAATGAAGCTTTATGAAAGTCTTAACGATGCGTTTGCAGCACTTGAAACCGGAAAAATCGATGCTCTTGCAGTTGCAAAGGGTAACGGCGAAGCATTCGCTGCAAGCTCTGACGGAGCAATAGCTCTTACCGATTTCTACTTTGAGGTTGATGAGCTTTATAAGAACAACGTAATTCTTCTTAACAAGGCAGATACCGAGCTTCTTACGAAGGTTAACGCGGCTCTTGCAAAGGCAAAGGCAGCAGGACTTTACGATACTTGGTACGAAGCTTGCCAGATTTACGCTGAGGTTAAGACCATCGACGAGCTTGGCTACGATGACGAGGGTAATAAGATTACCGAGTAATCGTTTGAATGAATATAATTGTGAGCCGCCGCATGAACGACGGCTCACAATATCGTTTATAAGAAATTTCGGAGGAAACTCTTTTGGATTATTTAGTAAAAATTCTTAAGGATATGGTTGAAATATTCGGGAGATATTGGAAAAGCTTTCTTGTTGAAGGTCTTTTTAATACGCTTTACCTATCCTTTATAGCCGTATTTTTCGGCACAATTCTCGGAGCTGTTGTTTGTCTGATAAAGATGAGCAAGATTAAGCCGCTTGCGTGGCTTGCAACTGCATTCATAGAAATTATACGCGGCACGCCTATGCTCCTTCAGCTTTACTTGGGTGTTTTCGTAGTTCCGCTTATACTGCCTTTCCTCGGCGCGAGCGAATTTATGAGTGTTGCCGTAACGTTGGTTCTGAACAGTGCGGCGTACGTTTCCGAGATTATACGTTCCGGTATTGAAGCGGTTGACAAGGGGCAGACCGAAGCGGCTCGCTCACTCGGACTAAGCTCCACGACCACTATGACCGAAATCGTTTTTCCGCAGGCGGTAAAAAATATTTTGCCGGCCCTCGGTAATGAGTTCATAACCGTTATAAAGGAAACCTCGCTTGCGGCTACCTTCTTTGTAGGTGAGCTTATGACCATTTATAAGCTCGTTGTAGGTAATACTCACGCAACCATTGCGTGCTTCCTCATCGTAGGCGTTATTTACTTCGTTCTTAACTTCATACTTTCCAAGCTTTTAAAAATCGTCGAAAGGAAAATGAAATATGCTTAACATAAACAATATTTATAAAAATTTCGGCGATCTTAAAGTTCTTAAGGGCGTTTCAACAGAAATTAAAACGGGCGAGGTCGTTTCGATTATAGGCGCATCCGGTTCGGGCAAATCAACGCTTCTGCGCTGTATGAACCTGCTTGAAATCCCGACCTTCGGCGAGGTATGGATGGGAGGAAAGCTTCTGACTCCGGTTGATCCTTATCTTCATAAAGAGGTTATTGAGGTATCAAATACCTATAAAAAGCTTGTTGCAAGCGGAATTCCCGGTGATGTGGCAATCGCCAAAATAAAAGCCGAGGATTTGCTTAATGAGAAATTTTCCTCTGCCGAGGGAAAAGAATACAAGGCGGCAATTAAAAAAATATACAACGAGCACCACGTTGATATAAACGTTGCCCGCCAGAAGATGGGAATGGTTTTCCAGCAGTTTAATCTGTTCAACAATAAAACGGTCAAGCAAAATATAATGCTTGCTCCCGTGAAAATTCAGCTTGCAGAGCTTCGTAAAAACAAGTTCAAAAACTTATTGACGAGCTTCCTTAATATATTTAAAAGCGAAAAACGCGAGCTCATAGCTGTAAAAACGACTAAGGCACAGATAATCGCCGAAGCGGAGAAAAAAGCCGAGGAGCTGCTCGGCCGTATAGGACTTTCCGAAAAGGCAGACGTTTATCCGTCAACTCTCTCGGGCGGTCAGAAGCAGAGAATTGCCATAATCCGCGCTCTTGCCATGAATCCCGACGTTATGCTCTTTGACGAGCCCACCTCGGCGCTTGACCCCGAGATGATAGGCGAGGTTCTCGACCTTATGAAAAAGCTTGCCGACGACGGAATGACAATGGTTATCGTAACGCACGAAATGGGATTTGCGCGTGAAATTTCCGACAGAGTTCTCTTCGTTGATGAGGGTGTTATCGCGGAAGATTCCGAGCCCAATGAGCTTTTTGCAAATCCGAAAAACCAACGTCTGAAAGAATTTCTTGAAAAGGTACTGTAATAAAAATGCTTAAAAAATCCGCGCTTGACGCAATAGAAAAGGAAAAGAATATATTTACCGAGCTTTCGGATAAAATCTGGGAATACGCAGAGCTTTCGCTGAAAGAATTTAAGTCCGCCGAGGAATACGTAAAGCTTCTCGGTGAGCTTGGATTTGAGGTTGAAGCGGACGTTTGCGGAATAAAAACCGCATTTCTCGGTAAATACGGAAAAGGTAAGCCCGTTATCGGAATTCTCGGCGAATTCGATGCTCTTTCGGGGCTTTCGCAAGTAGGCGGTGTGGCCGAAAAGGCAGAGCTCGAAAAAGGCGGATGCGGCCACGGCTGTGGGCATAATATGCTTGGCGCGGGCTCTCTTGCGGCGGCGTACGGTATAAAAAAATACTTGGAAACGAGCGGACGTGAGGGAACTGTTATCTTCTACGGAACTCCCGGAGAAGAGGGCGGCGCCGGCAAAGCGTTCATGGCAAAGGAAGGAATATGGTATGGGCTTGACTGCGCGCTCACCTGGCATCCCGGTGACGCAAACGAGGTTGCCACCGGAACTTGCAACTCGTGCATACAAACGCTTTATAAGTTCAAGGGTGTAGCTTCTCATGCGGCAGGCGATCCGGAAAACGGCAGATCGGCTCTTGATGCTGTGGAACTTATGAACGTTGGCGTTCAGTATCTGCGCGAACATATGAAAACCGACGCGCGCATACATTATTCAATCATAGACGGCGGCGGCTTTTCTCCAAATGTCGTTCAGCCGACGGCATCCGTTTTATATATGGTTCGCTCAAAGCTCGTCAAAGACGCCTTGGATCTTCAAAAAAGAGTCGACAAAATTGCTGAGGGTGCTGCGCTTATGACCGAAACCTCGTACGAAAAGGTCTTTATAGACGGCTGTTCAAATACCGTTCCGAATCATACACTGGAAAAGCTTCTTTACGCTAATATGAAGCAAATCGGTGCGCCCGAATACAGTGATGCAGAATGGAGCTACGCAAAGGCACTGCGTGAAACATACACGGCTTATTCGCTTCCGACTCAGGCGGCGGAATACGATGCCGAGGCAAAAAAAGAGGTTGAAAAGCTCACAGAGGGCAACACAAAGGCGCTTTGCGATTTCATAGCTCCGTATTATTCAGGTGAAGCTTTCAGTCCCGGCTCAACCGACGTTGGTGACGTTTCCTGGCAAACGCCCACGGCTCAGTGCTACACTGTGTGCTTTCCTTCTTGCTCGCCGGGTCATTCCTGGCAAAACGTTTCCTCGGGGAAAAGCGGCGTCGGGCATAAGGGCTTGATATTCGCGGCAAAGGTAATAGCGGCAACTGCTATTGATCTTTTTGAAAATCCGGAATACTTAAAATCGGCAAAGGCGGAGTTTGAATCTTCGGCAAACGGCGGATATTTTTGCCCCATTCCCGAAGGCGAATTCGCAAAGGCGGTAGAACTGTAAACTACTTTCTTCAAATCTTTGAAGAACAATATAAAAAAGAGCAGACATACAAGATTTTCATTTTGCATGTTTGCTCTTTCTATCGTTATAATGATTATTGTTCTTTTAATTAAAAAACGTTTTTCAAAAAATATGCAATTTAGATGCATTTTATATCAAAAATGCGAAAAAGCATTGAAAAAGAGCTTGAGATAAGCTATAATTGAAATAGGATATAATTAAAATTTTACAAAGCGTTCGGGGGAAAACAAATGAAAGCTATTATAAACGGCAAAATCATAACGGCGGACAGAGTTCTTGAAGATTTTGCGCTTCTCTATACTGACGTTATAGTAGATATCGTTCCTCTTGGCGAGCTTCCTTCCGATGCGGAGATAATTGACGCCCTCGGAGGATACGTTGCTCCGGGACTTATTGATTTGCATATTCACGGGTATCTTGGCAAGGACGTGTGCGATGGAGAAGAGAGCTCAATTCGGACCATTGCGGGAGGAATTGTAAAAAACGGTGTTACCGGATTTCTGCCGACTACTATGACGGTGGATATGAAGGTGATTCGGAAAGCGCTTGAGGTCTGCCGCAAGCTTAAAGAAGAAAGTAAAAGCTGGCAGGGCAGTGCGATACTCGGCGCTCATGCGGAGGGCCCGTTTATCAGCGAAAGCAAAAAAGGCGCACAGGATGCAAAATACATACTAAAGCCTGATGCGTCATTCGTTAAAGAATACAGTGACGTGATTAAAATAATCACACTTGCCCCCGAAACCGATACCGAGGATTTCTCTTCTATACGTGAGATAGCGTGCGACACGGATGTCGTTGTGTCTATGGGGCATACCTCGGCGGATTACGATACTGCAAAAAGAAGCACCGAGGCGGGTGTTAAACACGTAACGCACCTTTTCAATGCTATGACGCCTATGGCGCACCGTGCGCCCGGAGTAGTTACCGCTGCATTCAATACTGACGTCAGCTGCGAGCTTATCGTGGACACCTTCCACGTTGCACCGTGTTTTTATGACCTTCTTTACAAAATTAAGGGAAGAAAGCTTTGCTTTATAACCGACTGTCTCTCTGCCGGCGGTCTTCCTTACGGTGAATACACCCTCGGCGGTACCAAAATAATCTACCGTGATATAGTTTGCCGACTTGAAGACGGAACTGTTGCGGGAAGCGTGCTTGCTCTTAACAAAGGCGTGTGGAACGTCTATAAAAATTCTCACATTCCGCTTCACGAGTGTGTTAACGGCGCATCTCTCAATCCTGCCATGGCAATCGGGCTTGATAAAACGAAGGGGTCGCTTGATAAGGGAAAGGATGCGGATATAATTATTACCGACCTTGAATTCAACGTAAATAAAACTATTATAGGCGGAAGGGTCAGATATGAATCCTAAAGCTTCGGCAAAACCCGAGCCGAAATTCACGCCTATTTCCGTCATTTGCCGCAAAAATCGAGCTTCATATTCCGGATGAAAAATCTTGGCGTGCAGGTTAGTCTGTTGCGGCGGCAAGGCTTCCTAAAATTAAGTAGAAATATCGGTTAGTTAAAACCGTACAAAAGCAAAAGAGCAGACCGTAATGAAGTGAACCCAAAAGTTTAGACAAAAAATAAATATTAAATTGCTTGTGAATGAGCTCGGTACTGTACTGGGCTCATTCCTTTTAGTTTGAGAGAGATTCTATCATTGTTGTAGTAATGTATGTATTCTTCTAAC
>JAZORS010000080.1:0-2493 GCA_045656725.1 Eubacteriales bacterium
TTTACCAAACGAATTTTGATGGTTCTTGCTATCGTGGCAATGCTCGTGTCGAGCGTGGCTTTTGCAAGTTCTGCAGAATTTAAAGAGGAAAATATTGAGGATATCCTTGAATATTATCAGGAGCCGGTTTACGTTTCCGAAAACTTTAACGGCCTCGCAGCAGATTCATCATATTTTTATTATGTGGATGCTGACGGATATCGCGTTGAACTTACCACAGGTGGTGCTGTCGTTGCATCGGCAGGTGAGGGCTCGTTGCTTAAATACGTAGGTGCGAACAGCGGAAACGACTCTTTCCCATTTGGATATACCGTCGTATCTGACGGAAGGGAAACCCGTATGGTAATAACCGCAACTGTTAAGGCGGAAAAACCGGAGGGCGTGCTCGTTGCTCCCTCTTTCGGCATAACTCTTTATGCATTTAACGGTGAGGGTGCGCCCGTTGGAGATAACGGTTTCGTTCGTCCCCTTAACCTTGATTTTGAAAGCGGCAAACTGACGTATGCGAAGGTCAGCGCAAGTGATTCGGCTGTATTTAATAACATTCCCATTTCGAACTTTGAGGTTGAATGCGGAAAAGCGTATTCGGTGAGCTTTATTCTCAATTGCTCCAAGGGTACATATAGTTTCTCAGTGGCTACTGAGGATGCATCTTACTCTTCCCCTGATTTGTCTCTTGGCGATGCTGAGTTTTTCAACGAAATCAGCATGCGCTTTGTTGATCTTCCCGAAAACAAAAATGCGGTAATGTATATGGATGACGTGGAGATTTACGGTGGCACGTATCTTCGCGGCGGAAAAACTCTTGCGACCGCAACCGGTGAGGCGCTGGTTAACCTTACAGCGCTTGCTTCCGGCGATGTTGACATTGACACACAGATAAGAATTGCGAAAGTTTTTAAAGAAATTACCGAGAGCCCGGCTTATTCTCCTGCCGCAATCGAAGGTAAAACCGTGGAAGAAATTACAGCTCTTTATGAAGCCGCAAAGCTGTATGTTTCAGAAACCAACGAATATGCGTTCGTTTATCACGTTTCTTTGATAGACCCGACCAGAGCGTACAGCAGACGTCTTGCAAGAATTGCTCTTGTAGAGGAATGTATCGAAAATCTTACGGTAGAACAGCTTAATAAGTATGCAGCAGAGGTTCTTGCCTATCAGGATGAGCTTCGTGCGCTTGACGAGTTGCGTCTTGATTCTCAGGAATATATAAGCGCAATGGATAGATACGATCCTGAAAATCGCTCGTATTCATACATCGTATCACAGTATGATTTTATTTCTCAGCTTACAGGTAGAAATGCATCGTATCCCGGTGTTTTTGAGTGCCTCGATAAATTTGCAGAGCTTGAAGCTAAGAGAAACGAAGTTGTATATAACGTAACGACGTTCCAGAATTCCGTTGCGGTTATGAAGAATACCGAATCCGCGTTTACCGACCGTTACAATGCTTATCTTCTTGCGAAAACGGTTTATAACGGCGGCGCGATTCACGGTGACGTTGACGTAATAACTGTCAACGGTCTTACCGAAGATATAGCAAGCTACGTTTCCATCGAGGCAAATCTTAATAAGGTTGTTAATGAATGTGAGGGATTCATAAAGGCGGTAAACAGTGCCAAAATATCCACTTATTACGCAACCATCAAAGCCGAGCTTGCCGTTGCGGAGCTTTACGTTGATGCAAATCTTGACGAATATGCAGTTGAGCCTCAGTATCCCGGAGTTCCTGAGGCAATAGCTGCTATTGCTTCTATCAAGGAAAATCTCGCGGCAATGGAAAAAGCAGCTGCTGATTATATAGCTGCTGTAAATGCAATTTCGGGCAAAGCTACCTTCGGCGAGAAGAAGGAAGCAACCGCCGCGGCTTATGCGCTTAAAGCTGCCGGTGATATTATAGGTATTGACGGTGTTCATCAGGCAAACCTTACTCTTGCAACAACAGATGCAACGCTTACCGCGCTTGAAGGTAACAGCAAAACTCTCATAGACAGTGTAAAAGTGCTTGAAGATAAAACCCTTACCCTTGCCGAGCGCCGCGAATATATCACGATGGCTAACAATGCAAGGAATAAAGCCGAGCCCACGTATGAGGGCGTTGAGGAAGCAAAGGCGCTTCTCGATACTTATATAGCTGTATATAACGAAGAGGTTAGACTTATCAATAGCTCTTTCGGCGCAATTATTGAGAATTCCTGCGAGTATGCAAGCGCAAACGTTAATCAGGTTAAATTTTATAAGATTGTTGAGATTATCAAAAATCTTGTAGATTAATCAAACATTCATAGGGCAGGCCGCTTCCGGATAACTTCTTGGAGGGCCTGCTTTTTTAGAGAATCAGAATCTTTTTGAATAATATGTAACTACGGAATAATTTTTCCGTCACAGCATATTTTTTATAAATTCTATAAGGTAACAGATATGGAAACAAATGAAAACAAAATAAAGAAAATAATAGATGAGCTCGTTGATATTGAGGAGTCCGAATACGCT
>JAZORS010000081.1:0-3334 GCA_045656725.1 Eubacteriales bacterium
AATCTCTGCAAGTTCCCGTTGGATACAAGGGCGAAGCCGATTAGCCCCACCGCAGGTGGCGAAGCCGGTCAGCCGTAAACCCTGTTTTTCATAAGGTAAAATTCCTCCTCGGTGACACCGTTGTAGACGTATGAATCGTAAGGAATACCCACACGCGGTCCGGGATAATCGCCACGCTCAAAGGGCTCGTTTCCGAGGTAGCCGGTATGGTCGCTGCCGCCCGAGAGATAGAATTTGTGTTCTTTTGCGAAGTCGATAACAGCCGCAATATCCTCGGGATAGATGTCGGGGTGATCGTATTCGGCACCGGCAAGACCGAGCGAATAAAGTGCGGGGAGGTATTGCGTCTGATTGTGCGGATGTGCAAGCACGCAAAAGCCGCCCGCATTTCTTATCATCGGAATCAGCTTCTCAACCGAAAGATCGATAAACGGAAGCTCGGGCTTTGTTTTGTGCTTGTGAAACTCTTTGCTGTAGTCCCAATAATCCTTCTGCGTTTTTCCGAGACGCTTTATCATCGATGCGAAAATGTTTTCGTTGCAGAGCCAGCAATCGGGAGCGGAATCGTCAAGAACGTCCTGCCAAGTGATGTCACCGAGGTAGCCGGATGCGGAAAGGGCATCGAACTTTGCCTTTGTTTTAAGATAAGCAATCTCGGTAAGCGTGTCGAAATATTTCACAACGTCCTTGTCGTCTCTGTCAAAATCATAGCAGGTTATGTGAAAGCTCGTTCCCAGTCCCTTTGCGTACGCCTCAAAGCCGAGGAGGTAGTCGAGATCCGCTTCTTTTGCAAGGGCAGGGAGCTCATTCCATGACGTGGTGTTTTCGTGGTCGGTTATTGCGAGTGCTCTATAGCCGGTTTCCTTTGCTCGCTTGCAAAGCTCCGCAGGTGTAAGAACTCCGTCTGAATAAATTGAATGAAGGTGTATATCTGCAAATTTCATAGCCTACTCCTTTTCTTTTTTTAAATTATAACATATTTTTTCTCAAATGTCAACTGAAATCGGAAAATCGGTTGACATATTTCCTTTTGTGTGGTATAATTAAGTCAAGCACAAGGAGGACGACGAAAATGCAAAAGAATAAGCTCTGCTTCTCAACTCTCGGCTGTACCGAAAAAACGCTTGACGAGGTTATCTCTCTCGCAAAGAAATACGGTATCGAAAATCTTGAAATACGCGGACTTTGCGGTATTTTAGATAATGCAAGCATACCGTATTTTTCGGAAAGTGAGATCGAAAATACAAAAAGAATTCTGTCGGAAAACGGTATTTCCGTGCGCGTTGTCGGAGCATCGGCGAGCTTTGACACCCGCGAAAAGCACGAAAACAGTCTTTCCGAGGCTACGGCGGCAGTTAGCGTGGCGTCGGCTATAGGTGCGCCCTACGTTCGGGTTTTCGGAAATAAGATAAGGGGCGATGCTTTCGAGGCGGCGAGGAACGTTTCGGACGGTATTGCGGCACTGTGTGAAAAGGCGGAGCCGTTTGGAGTTACCGTTCTTTTGGAGGTGCACGGCGATTTTAACAGGGAAGAAACTCTCGCTCCCGTTCTTTCGGCACTTTCGGGCGTTAAGAACTTTGGCGTTATCTGGGATATTGCCCACAGCCACACGCATTACGGCAATAATTTTGCAAGGTTTTATGATTTTATACGCCCTTATATAAAGCACGTTCACATAAAGGACGTTTGCATACAGGACCTTGACATACGGGACTGTTCGCTTATCGGAAATGGGAAGCGTACGCTTTGCCTTCCGGGATACGGTGATATCCCGATAAGGGAGATTATCGGCAAAATGGAAGCGGAAGGATTTGACGGCTGCTATTCGCTTGAATGGGAAAAGCATTGGCATCCGGAGCTTTTGCCGATAGAGGATGCTCTTGACAGCTTTCTTAAGATAGCATCGGAGATCTGATATGAAATATCTTGAGAAATTCTATCTTCCTTCAAGAGATTCGGAGGCGGATTACATTCTTTCTTATCACCATAAGATATGGATGGAATGCTATTCGGACAATATATATCCCTTCAATATCTTTCCCGACAAGGAGCTGACGAGCCTTTCGTTTTCACCGATAACGATATTTTGCGGAAGCAACGGCTCGGGAAAATCAACGCTTCTTAACGTTATTGCCGAAAAGCTCGGCGTTGAGCGATCGTCTCCTTTCAATTATACCACCTTTTTTGAGGAATATCTTAAGCTTTGCGACTATGAAAGCACTTATTCAAGCAATATGCCGAGGGAAAGCCGCATAATTACGAGCGACGACGTTTTCGATATGCTTCTCGATTTTCGATCCCTCAATCTCGGCGTTGACGAAAAAAGAGAAGAGCTTTTTGATGAATATTACAAGATCCGTAAGGAGGAATTCAGACTTTCTTCACTCGACGATTATGAGGAGCTGAAGCGGCATCTTGAGGCAAAGAAGAAAACCAAATCAGCTTACGTTTCAAAGCGGCTTCCGAAAAATATATCGTCAAAATCAAACGGCGAGAGTGCTTACGCATATTTTACTAAAAAGATACCCGAAAACGCGCTTTGCCTTCTCGACGAGCCCGAAAACAGTCTTTCGGTTATGCTGCAAAAGGAGCTTGCTGCATTTGTTCACGACAGTGCGCGCTTTTTCGGAACGCAGTTTATTATTTCCACGCATTCGCCATTTTTTCTTGCGCTTGAGGGTGCAACCGTTTATGATCTTGACTGTTGTCCCGTTGCGGTGCGCAGATGGTCAGAGGTTGAGGCTATGAAGCTCTACTTCGATTTCTTCAAAGGCAAGGAACGTGATTTCACATAGCTGTATATTTGATTACGTTCTTATTTTCATAAAAGCACTTGACAAGCCCGCTGTGTTATGGTATAATTAATATATCAACTTCTTGCGTTTTTTGCGCGATTACATATTAAAGGAGAATTTTTATGGATACTTTGAAGAAATATTTCCCGCTTTCCTTCGGTGCAACAGATATCGCAGGCCTTATCATTAAAATCGTTATCTATCTTGTGATTGGCGTTGTTGTTGGAGGCGTTGGCATGATCCTCGGTATAGTTCCGTTAGTTGGCGGTGCGCTTGCATGGATTCTGGATTCGCTTTGCGGAATTTACTGCTTTGTCGGTATCGTGCTTGTATTCCTCGATTATTTCAAGGTTCTTAAGTGAAATCAAAGGGGTGCGAGCTTGCACCTCTTTTTGATTTGATGAGGATATTATGGACGGATACGACTTTTATATTTTTGAAGCAAGCAGAGGTATGCGTATACTTCTGACGAGCAACGAATCGGGAGATGAGAAAAGCATTTTGTCATTTTTCTTACCGAGGCAGGCAAGTAAGTCGGA
>JAZORS010000082.1:0-10968 GCA_045656725.1 Eubacteriales bacterium
CTTTTCGTCAGTCCCTCGACGTGCAGAATTTCTTTTCCGGGCTCTCTATCCATATCAAAACCGATAAATGGATATCTTCTGCTTGACGCAGGAAGCTGTTCGACCGTGAGCTTATCAAGAAGCTTTCTTCTTGACGTTGCCTGTCGTGATTTTGATTTATTTGCGGAAAAACGCGAAATGAAATTCTGGAGCTCCTCGATTTTTTCCTCGTTTTTCTTGTTCTGCATTTTTATCATACGCTGGATAAGCTGACTCGATTCATACCAGAACTCATAGTTACCGACGTACATTTTAATTCCGCTGTAATCAATATCTACTATATTCGTACATACGTCATTTAAAAAGTGTCTGTCGTGCGATACGACCAAAACCGTGCCAAAATAATCGGCAAGGAAATTTTCAAGCCAAATTACCGCATCTATATCAAGACCGTTAGTTGGCTCGTCAAGCAAGATTATATCCGGGTTACCAAAACGCGCCTGCGCAAGAAGCACTTTGACCTTTTCGCTCTCTTTAAGCGATGCCATTCCTAAATAAAGATATTCGTCGGACAATCCGAGTCCTTGGATAAGCTTTGACGCCTCGCTTTCAGCCTCCCAGCCGTTAAGCTCCGCAAATTCGGCTTCAAGCTCCGCCGCCCGTATACCGTCTTCATCGGAAAAGTCCTCTTTCGCATAGAGGGCATCCTTTTCCTTCATAACCTCGTAAAGACGCGGATTTCCCATTATAACCGTGTCAAGCACAGAAAACTCTTCAAAAGCAAAGTGATTCTGCTTTAAAACCGACATTCTCACGGTGTCTGGTATACTTACCTCGCCACGTGTCGGTTCAAGCTCTCCGCACAAAATACGGAGAAACGTTGATTTTCCTGCCCCATTTGCTCCAATTATTCCATAGCAGTTACCGGGGGTAAATTTGAGGTCAACATCTTTAAAAAGAAGCTGGCCTCCAAATTGGAAAGAAAGATTTGATACTGTTATCATAAAAGCGCTCCGTCAGATATTTTCGTAAACTTCCCTTATATTTTCCATAATATATACGGGTTTTATGTCAGATTCCGTGACATCATTGAGTGTTGCCTCACCGGAAAGAACGAGAATTGTGTCTATTCCCGCATTATAACCGGAAGCAATATCAGTGTAAACTCTATCTCCGATAATTACACATTCTTCTTTTTTATATCCGAATTTTTCCATCGCCATAAGAATCATATCGGGCTTTGGCTTGCCTATAAACACCGGCTCTTTTCCGGTTGCCCTTTTGAGCATTTCCGCAAAGCATCCGCAATCCGGCACGTAACCGAAAGCGGTAGGACACACCCAGTCGGGATTTGTGGCAATATATTTCACGTCTCGCCCCAAAAGAATACAGGCATCTTCAATCTTTTTGAAGTTAATTTCAGTATCGTTAGATATAACAAGACCGAATATATCGTCTTCAAGTTTCGTAGTTAAATTTATTCCTTTTTTGAGAAGCTCTTTATTAAATGAAGCCGTTCCAACGGAATAAAACTTTTTCCCGGGGTAATTTTTGTCTATATAGTTAATCGTTGCCTCGGTTGAAGTCAGAAAGTCATCACGTACGGCATTAATCCCGATTTTTTTCAGCTTTTCTACGTAAGATTCAACACTTTTCGAAGAATTGTTCGTGACGAACATATATCGAGCGCCGATTTCTTTTACTTTTGCAAGGAAATCAAGCGTTCCGTCGAACAAATTATTATCTAAATATATAGTTCCGTCCATATCAAGAAGAAACAAACGCTTATCAGAAAGCTTTTTCATAATAATTATCTCCTCAATTTAAACAGGCGCGATATTGCCGTCGCGCCTGTTACGTTTTTAATCGTCAGGATAGCCGTCGGGATTCATCCTCTGCCATCTTGCCGCATCCTCGCACATTTTTTCAAGTCCGCGTTCTGCGCGCCAGCCAAGAACCTTATATGCCTTCGAAGGATCGGAATAGCAGGTTGCAACGTCACCGGGGCGGCGCGGCGCTATTTTGTATTTGATTTCAGCGCCCCATGTCTCGCCAAACGCCTTTACCATATCAAAAACCGAGTATCCGTTACCCGTTCCCACGTTAATGTAGTCTATCCCCTTTACCTTATCTGTATATTCGATTGCCCTGAGGTGAGCGAGAGCAAGGTCAACAACATGGATATAATCGCGCACACCGGTTCCGTCCGGAGTGTCATAATCGTTACCGAAAACATTGAGATATTCAAGCTTGCCTGCCGCAACGCGCGAAATATAAGGAAGAAGATTGTTGGGTATTCCCTTTGGATCTTCACCTATAAGCCCCGATTCATGCGCACCGATGGGATTGAAATAACGCAACACACAAACAGAAAGCGCAGGATATGCCGCCACGGTATCTTTAAGGATTCTTTCAATCATAAGCTTCGTTTCGCCATATGGGTTTGTCGTAGAAAGAGGAAAATCCTCTGTTATCGGAACTGTTTTCGGCACTCCGTAAACAGTAGCGGAGGAACTGAAAACCATTCTGTTAACATTATATTTTACCATTGATGAAAGAAGATTAAAGGTTCCTGTTAAATTGTTGTGATAATATTTGAGGGGGAGCTGTGAGGATTCACCCACCGCCTTCAAACCCGCAAAGTGAATAACGGCTGAAATCTCGGGGTGAGTTGCAAACACGCCATCAAGCCTTTCAGCATCAAGCAAATCGCACAGTATAAACTCCGGTCTTTTGCCGGAAATTTTCTCTATTCTGTCAAGGACGCAAAGCTTGCTGTTAGATAAATTATCGACAATAATAACGTCCTCGCCGATCTTATGTAATTCTACTACTGTATGCGAACCGATATATCCGGTTCCTCCTGTTACAAGAATAGACATTTGACTCCACCTCTGTAATTTTCATTCTTACCGGGTAATTGCGAGTATATAAACAAAAAAGAGCAGTTTACCTACTCTTTTTGTTATTATTAGTCAGCGTAAACGCTAACCTGCTTTCTTCCGCCGGAAATATGCTCGAACTTAACAGTTCCGTCAATAAGCGCAAAAAGCGTATCGTCAGTTCCCTTGCCAACGTTGTTGCCGGGATGAATCTTCGTTCCGCGCTGTCTTACAAGAATATTACCTGCGATAACCGCCTGACCGTCTGCCTTCTTAACGCCAAGGCGCTTGGATTCGGAATCACGGCCGTTTTTAGTTGAACCAACGCCCTTTTTGTGAGCGAAGAATTGTAAACTCAGTTTTAACATTTTGTGTCCTCCATAATTATTCTTTGGCTTGTAGCCGGAATGCTTATATTTCCTTTTCTATTTCCTTGACGTCGAGAAATTCATAATATTCCTCAACCAAGTCCATAAGCTGAAAATAATAAGCTTGAATAAGACCGGATACTGCGTATTGCTTCTTTTCATCCTTCTCGTATTTTGAAAGAGCGGATTTTGCAATAACTTTAATATCAGTAGTTTTTTCGTCAATCGTATAATCTACGTCGCAGGCATACGAAACCTCAATCGCGTTGATCAGAAGCATCGTCATGCTGGAAAGAGCTGCGCAAAGCACATCGTCTCCCGCCTCGCCGTATCCCGTATGGCCTTTTTCTTCAAAGCCGTAATATACGCCGTCCGTCTTATAAAAGATTACAGTTGTCATTCAACCAATCAACCTTCAATCTTTTCGATCTGAATTTTGGTATAATCTTGACGATGACCGATTTTCTTCTTTTCGTTCTTCTTCGACTTATATCTTATAACGTCGATCTTCTTGGACTTACCGTTTTTAAGAACGGTAGCAACAACAGTTGCGCCCTCAACGTTGGGAGTTCCAACTTTCAAAGTCTCACCGCCAACAGCAAGAACATTATCGAAGGTCACTTTCTCGCCCTCAGCAACGCCAAGCTTCTCAACGAAGACAACGTCACCCTCAGCAACTTTATACTGCTTTCCACCTGTTACGAAAATAGCGAACATGAAAAAGCACCTCACTTTCGTGTATAATCGCTATCATAGGCGTGCAGACGCACTTTCAGAGCCTATCAATAAGCGTCAAATCATTTTATCACTTTCCACAAAAAAAGTCAATACTTTTAGTAAAAAAAGTAAAAAAACTTTAAAATTTCAAATATCTTGATATAATTTTTAAAAAAGAATACAGAAAGAGGCAGGTTTTGCTTTCTTTTTGCCATGTTTTTCACAAAAAAGCATTTCTGCCTCAATCAGTAAATTTTATTTCATTGTTCTGTAATCAAGAACTTCCCAATCCGCAGGCGGATCTCCGAGATCCGGAACTTCCATGGGAATTCCGCCGGCAAGTGCAGACTGATGCGCTATAAGACCGGGCAGGTTAAATCTTGCTACTGCCCAGATGTTTGTGGGCGAGAGCTTGCCGGTTTCATAGGCACGGCAGAAATCGTCGATAAGGAAGTGGTGCGTTCCGTTATGCTTGTTGGGCAATCCGTCAAACTCCTTGGGAACTCTTTCAGTAGGCTGAATAGGCGATGTTAATGTGAATCCTGCAGAATCCGCGATTTTCTGAATAGCGTCCTCATAATTTTCACAAATCATATCGTAAATCGCCTTCGGCTGCAAGAGCTCCGTTACGTCCTTCATAATTACCTTGCCGGGTCTTTCAGGATCCCACTGGGTTTTATGGTGACGCGCTACCGAGAACTCATAACCGCCATCCGATCCGTAAAACTGTGTAATATATGTTTCGGGTGACATCCAACCGATACATCTGTTTTCGCTGATTCTTACGACACCCCCGTTAGAAAGCTCCATAAGCATCGTTTCGCAGGAGAACGGGTTGTCATAATTATTCTGATTTTCGTGACCGTAAATATCGGTTCTCGGGCTTCCGGCAAATCCAAGAGCCGTAACCTTTTTAGCGTAAACACCGGGCAGGGCGCCAAGGACCATAGCCGTTGAGTGAGTGGGATAGAAGAAGGGCGGAACGCCTGCAAAACGGCGCCACTCATCACCGCCGGAGCTCTTGAAGCTATCTTCCATATTGCGGATATCGTGGTTATACTGCGCTTCCGCATAAACGAATTTTCCGAAAGTTCCCTTCTTGAACTCCTCGCGGCAATAAACAGCGGGAGCGCGGTAGAAGCCGGTTTCACCCATAGAATAGGTAAGGCGGGTTTCTCTTACGATCTTTTCAATTTCCTTGATTTCATCAACGCCTATTGCGCAAGGAACTGCGGAATATACGTGTTTACCTGCTTTGAGAGCTTTGATAACCATCTGGCCGTGCATTTCACGGGGGGTGAAGATTGCGACTGCATTGATCTCCTTTGATTCAAGAGCCGCCTCGAAGCTTTCCCATCTTTCAACGTCAAAGTTGTTAGAATATCTTTCTTCTCTGTCTTTTCTGATATCGCAAACGTATACCTTTTCGACAACAGGATGCGCCTTAAAAAGCGGCACGAAGGATTTTGCAAATCTTCCGCATCCTATAACAACAATTCTCATTTTTTCTTTATTCATTGTATTTCCCCTTTTCTCATTTGTTTTCAAACTGTTTTGTATCGAGCTTCCAGTCCTCTTTCGTTCTGAAAGGTCTGTTAAACGTTTTTGTCAAAAGTCCCTTTTCTTCAAGGTGTATGTAGCACGCTCTGTCACACGCTCTTCCGCAAATAGACGTGCGGTAGAAATGCTTTGCGGGAGGATAGAAGAAAATATTATCCAAAATTTCCTTTGCACCCTCTGAATCGAATTCAGCGTTTCCGTTGATTATAGCCATTTTTTTATCATAATCGAAGGAAGAGAACGCTTCGGGGGGCATGAACGGGTTTTTGCTTCCGTTTGCACCATTATAATAAACAGCGCAACGCCAAGTGCCGGTTTTTCCGTTTTCGTCAATCGCGCATCCGGGGCATGCCTTAATGCACTCATTACAGCCGTCGCAAAGCTTCGGTGCTTTAACGGGACTAGCTTCAAGCTCCATATCCGTCAAAATGAAGCAGTAACGGATAAAAGGACCGTATTCTTCTGTAAGAAGAGAGCCGATTTTACTTCTTTCACCGAGTCCGCATTTTACAGCGCAATCAAGGAAATCAAGCTGATTTTCGGCTTTAACACCGTGATAAACATCGGTATAGTCAACCTCGGGATTGGTCGTTCCCTCTTCATTAAGGATAAGGGGGCTTTTTCTCTGTGGTAAAGCTATGAATCCTTCTTCTTCAATGAGGTTGGAAACACGGATAAGCGCCATCGGCATAACCGTTTCTTCGAGGTTTTCTACACCCATTGTGGTATACTGGTAATAGGTTGTTCCTTCTTCAACGCCGCGGTAAATGCCGCGAAGAATACGGAAACCAAGTCCGATTACTGTTTTTACGTTCGGAAAGATGCGGAACAAGGGATCATTCTTATCAAAACGGCTTGCCGGAGCAAAACCGACTATATCCGCATCGCATATTTTTGCAAGCTCAATAATCTTCTCTCTCATATCTTTCCTTGCTCCTTCAAATGTTTATAGCAGACGGTTTCGCAGGATTTTCCGCAAAGACAAGCAAGATATCCAAAATGCGTTTTGGGGAGGAAATTCAATTCGTTATAAATTGCCTCGGCGCTTTCTTTGTCAAAACGCTTTTCACCGTTAAGAATTGCCTCGCGCTCGGGGTGATTTTTAAGTGTTTCTTCCGTCACGAAGGGGTTGGATTTATGCGCGCCGCGGTAATAAACGCTGCACTGCCAGCTGTCAACACCGCCTTCTTCCGAAATTGCTTTTCCGGGGCAGGCTGCAAGGCATCTTCCGCATTTATCACAAATCTCTTCGCTAAACGGCTCGTCACATTCAAGAGGCATATCGGTTATGATAAATACCCAACGCATAAACGTGCCGTATTTCGGCGCAATTACTTTTCCGTGAAGTCCAATGCTTCCAAGACCGCAAACGACCGCCGTCTTGTTGTAATCAATAATTACATCGGGCGTGGGCTTGCCATCGGCAACGGGGGAAGCAAACTGCAATTCATAAATCCTCGTTACTTCGGGATTGGTACTTTTATCACCTTTTACCTTGAAGCCGGGCACGAATCTTTGAAGGCAGGCATCGTAGCCCGCGTCCTCAATTATTGCTCCCATCTTTAAAAGGAAAATTTCAGCGAAGCTCTCATCCGTATATTTAACAGCGAGATTTGTATAGTTGAAATACTGTCTTTTCTCTTCCATAGCCATAAAAAGACCTTTTGGAATCGGTATGCCGAATCCGATAATGCATTTGGCGTTCGGCAAAATTGACAAGGGGTTGTGCTGGGGATCGTCACCGATGAAATGCTTTACATCACCGATTCCGCAAACACCCGCACCCAGCTCTTTTGCCGTTTCTTTGATAAACTGAGCCGTTATCATTATTTCTTCTCCTTAATTAATTCTGCTTGACGATCGGACAAAACGCGTTTATCCGATTCTGCCAAGTTTTTTCTCTCTGTATTTTCAATTATAGTGTTACTGTTTTCTACAACAACAAGCAAAGCATCAGAGCTTACGTACAGGTGATGCCAGGTGTTTTTCTTCACACAATAAAGCTTTTCTTTTTCAAGATCAGTCCTTAAAAACGGTTCATCTGCATCTTGTGTATAAAGCCTTGCTTCACCTTTCAGAAGGACGAAAACCTCATCGGTTTCCGTATGGCGTTTAACTAAATTTGCTTTTTCAAATTCACCGTACTGCTCGGAATATGTGATAAAAACGACCTTCCACGCGTCATAAGTATGTATGGTATCAAAGCCGCTGCCGTTTTTGTTGTTGTTTTCCTTAATTTCAATCATCGGTCCATCTTCCAGGCCTTCATTTCGCGGCGCAAGGGATTTTCAAATCTGCCCTCCATGCAGCCGCCTTTCTTTTCGAGCATGCTTACGCATGCACGTATACAGCCGCCGCATTTTGCCATATTGTAGCCAACCCAGCTCGGAAAATATTTTTCAAGTGCCGTATAGACCTTCATAACCTCTTTTTCGTTAGCAACGTCGGTTACACCCTCCAAAAGATCGAGCATTCCGCCCTCGTTTTTATCAAAAACTTCCTTTGGAACAAAGGGGTTGTAATATCTTCCGCCGTGAGTATAGAATGCATAACAGCGCCACATATCAATGTCGCCCCACTCGCAAAGCTTACCGTCAAGGTCAACGGAAATCGTTTTTCCCGAATTTATTGCGGGAATCCAACCGCCGGGACATTCTCTGACACATGCGCCGCACTTTCTGCAAAGCGGTTTTCCGGAATACATTTCGTCGTATTCAAGCTCCGCATCCGTGAAAATAAACGCCACACGCTGCAAAGGACCGAATTCCGGAGTCAAAAGCATTTTACTCCAACCGATTTCGCCAAGGCCGCAGGCAACGGCCGCCAAACGGAACTGGAACTGCAAATCCGGGGGTTGTTTTCCATCTTCAACCGCACGGGTGAACTGAACGCTTCTGTGATGCGCAGTTTTTCCCTTTGCGTGTTTACTGATTTCTATCTGCTCTTCGGGGGAAAGTGAATTTCCGGGCGAGCCGTCCATATCGGATACCGCACCTCTTGCGCCTGTATTACGGTACACAAACGCCTCGTATCCCGCATCCTCAATTACTTTTCCTACGTGATAAAGCACGGCAGGAGCGTGAATTTCATTGATTCCGCCATATGCCATCGAGGGATACTGATAGAACTGTGTTCCCTCCTCAATTCCTCTTTGAACACCGCGAGGTATTCTGAAAGCCATAGCGATACAGCTTTTTGCCTCCGGGAACAAGAATTGAGGATTCATTACGTCAGGCGCACCTTTAAAGCGCGAGAGCGGTCCGATTCCGCATAAATCCGCACCTGCTTCAAAAGCCGCTTTCTTAATCATTTCGCTGGTAAGCATAATTTTCCTCCAATTTAACGAATGCTTCCTCGGCATTCGCATATATTAGTTTTCCATTTTCAATTTTTCTTTCAATTTTTCCGTTTTCAAGCACATAAGGGTAAATTGCGCCTGAATGGTCCGGTTCTAATAGGGACGCCGTATTTCCCACAAATCTCTTGCGCTCGATATATGCTCGAAGAACCCGCGCGGGATTCACGTGCACCCTCGTTGCAAGTTTCATTGCGGGAACTATTCCCTCGTAAAGTTCTACATCCTCCGGGCGAATATAATTAGTTCCCGAAAGAAGCGCCGCCCTGTTTTTTTCGAGTGAAAGATATTTTTTGCATACACCCTCAAACTGATAACCGTTATCCATTCTTGATGCGCCTTCCTCATGCGCAACAAGATTATCGTGGAAGGTATGCGCCGAACAGTCGTTTAAGCAACCGCTGTTGGCAAGAAGATACATTTCTTTGCCGTTTTTGTTACACCAATCGCGAAGCTCGGAAAGAGCGTTAAAATCACGGTTTTTCTCTCTTTTTACATAGAAGCTGTCAAAAACGTCAGCAACGTATTCCATACCGAGAGTGCTTCCGATTCCCATATTAACCGATGCTCGCACATCAATACCGGGGAAATTTTGTTTGATGAATTTTGCAACCAATGGCGAAGTGGTAGTAACGGACGAGAGAGAAAAATTACCGCCGACGTATTCCACCGTTTCCCCAATCTCCGAAAAGAAGGAACGTGCCTGCGCTTTATCGCCGTAGCAATTAGCGTTAAAAAGAAGATTGAACTTCAATTCGGCATTCGAGAGGATTTTAAGATCCTCGGTCTGTTTAGTCATAGCCTCCCAAGGGGTAAGCCCCTCGCTTCTGGTCTGGTCGTTTCGTCCGCTTGGCATCTTTCCGAAAGAAAAATAAACCTCGCTGACGCTTTCTTTTTGCGCTATGATTTCTTCAACGAGACTGTTATCCCGCTTAACCGAATAGCCAACAGAAAAGAGCATTTGGCACCTCCTAATTATCTTCACTTACAGTTTACCTTAAAGAGCAGATAAATTATATTACGCAAAAAACGCAAAAACATAAAAAAACAAACATTTCCTATTGTCAAACGTAAACTTATGTGCTATAATTCAAAATAGAGGTGAGGAAATATGAAAATCGAAGAACTTAATCCCTTTATCCGTTATGCAACCATGCACGAGGCGCACCGCCCTCAAAAAGAAAGCAGCATTTGCTATGACTGCCGATTGTTTTACGTTTTGCAAGGTGACGGCGGATTTTTCGCAAACGGTCAAAATCACAAGGTATCACAAGGGTTTTGCGCCTTTTTGCCCCCGAAATCTCAATACAATTTCAAATTTGAAGAACACGAAAACGTAAAAATATACGTTCTCAATTTTGACCTGACTGATGAGTTTTCCTCAATACCGAAATCTCTCGGAACTGCAAAAGAAAGCACTTTTGACGAAAAGAAAATTTTGCGATATACTCTGCCTCTGGAGTTTTCCGAGCCGATTATTCAAAAAAACGCTATAAATTTACAAAATTATTTTTCGGAATGTATCAAGCTCTTTTTGCAGAAAATTGCTTATTACAAACATTCGGCATCTGCACTTTTAAAGCTTGCACTTCTCGAGCTGTTAAGGCAATCTCAAAGCGAACAAAGCGACTACCGACTGATACAGAGCGTCGAGGAATACATAAGAAATAATTACAGCAATCCCGAGCTTTCCAATACGGAAATTGCAGAAGAATTTAACTATCACCCCTACCATATCAACCGACTTATGAAGGCTCACACCAAAAAAACGCTTCATAATTATCTTATAGATTACCGCTTACATATGGCAAAAAACTACTTAAGAACAACTAATCTTAACGTTACAAAGATAGCGGAAAAAACCGGATTTTCTTCATACACTTACTTTATAAAGCTCTTCCGTGAGCAAACCGGAATTTCCCCACTTCAATACAGAAAAACTCACAAAAATATTGGTTTTTAACAAAAAAATGCGCTGTAAATACAGCGCATTTTTTAATAGTTTTTGAATTATTCTTCGCAAAGCTTTTCGTCGCAATTCTCGCACTCGCCGTCGCAAAGTTCAATATCGTTTATTGTTTCTCCGCAAGCGGGGCAAACGAGAGAT
>JAZORS010000083.1:0-4617 GCA_045656725.1 Eubacteriales bacterium
TCAAACACGAAAATAATTAAGCACTTAATTATTATACCAAAATCACGGAAAAAGTCAACCGAAAAATAACAAATTTTAAATATTTTGTTGCTTTTCATTTATTATTATGTTAGAATGAAAACGAAAAGAAACGAGGAATACGTATGAAGAACACAACACTTTGCTATATTGAAAAAAATGGCAAATATCTTATGCTGCATAGAACCAAAAAGGAAAACGACGAAAACCGTGATAAATGGATAGGCGTCGGAGGAAAATTTGAGGACGGCGAAACGCCTTTTGAATGTGCCGAGCGAGAAATATTCGAGGAAACGGGACTTTCCGGTCTTTCCCTTTCATATAGAGGTATTGTAACCTTTGAGTCCGATATATACGAAACGGAATATATGCACCTTTTCGTTGCAACAGGCGAGATTGGAGATTTAAAGGAATGTGACGAGGGTGAGCTTGTTTTCATTGAAAAGGAAAAAATTTATGATCTTCCGATATGGGAAGGCGATAAAAAATTTTTAAAGCTTCTTAAAGAAAACCGCCCGTTTTTTTCGTTAAAACTTTGCTATCATGGAGAAACGCTTAAAGAATATAAGCTTGAAAACTAATATAAAAAATGAGAAACCGCCTTATTTTAACAGGCGGTTTCTTTCTTTATAATCGGGCATATACCTTTCAATAAGTGCGTAAAAATTCTTTGAATGATTCATATAAACAAGGTGCGAAAGCTCGTGTACTATAACGTATTCCCGCGCTGCCTCGGGATAGCGCATCAGATTATAAGAAAAGCAAAGATTCTTCTTTTGCGAGCAAGAGCCAAAACGTTTTTTTGCGGAAGTGATTGTTATTCTGCCATAAGTTAAACCCATTATTTTGGCATAAAACTCCGTTTTTTCAAGGAAGTATTTTTTTGCATCCTTTTTCATTTGTTTAATTTCCGCCTCGGGAAGCGGCGGATATAAAAGCGCGTTTTTTTGACTTTTTTCGATGCTTTTCAGAATCCAGTTTCTGTGCTTTTCTATCAGATCTTCGGTAACGCGCAAAGATTGCCCTATGGGCGCGATAACAAAAAGTTCACCGTTTATAATTTTCAGCGCTGTTGTTTTCCTTTTAGAATACTTAATCTTATAATCCATAACTGCCTCCCTGCCTATTTTAACACATCACGGACAAAAAGTAAAGGCATGTTAATGAATATAGCAGGAAGAATTAAATTGCTTTCGCCGCCTTCCCCGTCCTACGTATTCACCCTCACAGAGCATATTTATAAAAAACGGAACGTCATATGAATCCCCCGGCGTAGTATCATTGGATAATGGTCTATACACATATTCTGCATCGGTTACGGTGATTTCAACAGGAAAGCTTCTGTCGAGTATTTCAATCAATGCTATATCAACAAGATTCGTTTCTTCACAGTTTTCTGTGGCAACGCCCTCACTTAAAGCATCGTATTTGCAAATCACGTGTCTTTCACAGTTCTTTTTCGGCGCTGTGCCGCGTTTAAAATATCCGTAAGCGATTCTTGACCCCCTCGGGTCTAAAAGACAGCTGTCGGAAACAAGTGCACCCGAATCCAAACAAAAAGCGCATTTTTCAAGTCCTTCAACCGAAAAACCAAGCGGCTCACCGTTTTTTTCAATATCAGAATGCAGCTGTGTCATAATTTTATCCCATATTTCAACGTGCGACACTTCAAGCGCGCCAATACTCATTTTTTCCTTTCCGTAGCCACACCATATCCCTGCCGTATAATACGGAGTGTAACCGATAAACCATCTGTCGCGGTCGCCGCCTGACGTTCCGGTTTTTCCTGCGGTATCCACAATTTCTTTAAGCGTTATCCTTTTTGCCGTTCCCGAATCAACTACCGATTGAAGCATTTTCGTTACTATACGTGCCGTTTCTTTTGAAAAAACGGTTTTGTTTTCTGATCTTGTTTCAATTAAAAGCTCCATATCTTTATCAAAAACGGCTAAAAACGAATAGCTTTTCGGCAAATTTCCTTCATTCGCCAAGCAGTTATATGCCTCCGTCATTTTTCTCAGCGAAACTCCGTGAGTGAGCTGACCGAGAGCAAGAGGTGAGGGCGCGAGGTCACTGATAATTTTTCCGCCCTCGCTTTTTTCTGATTTAACCAGCGTGTCAAAGCCGAAATTTTCCTTCAAGCTTTTATATATTTTTTCTTTGCCAAGTAATGAATACAGCTTTATTGCAACTGTATTTTTTGATTGCATAAGCGCATCCTTCGTGCATATAAGACCGTCGTAAACATCGGGTGAATTTTTCGGATACGGCAACGCCTCCCCGCTTTCCCCTATTTTAAATTCGAGCGGCACGTCGTCAAAAACAGTGCTCCATGTTATTTTCCCTTCTTCAATCAAAGGCGCGTAAAGCGCAAGAGGTTTAAGAGTTGATGCAGGCGGATTTGGAACGAGCGCATAATTTAAGAGCTTATTTGCCGCTTTTTCTCTACCTGAGCCTACGATTCCCAGAAGCTTTCCGCTTTTTCCGTCTGAAACAACAAAGGAAAATTCAAGTCCGCCGCTGACGGCTCTTGGCAAATTGTTTTTATCGTAAAAATAGCTCTCTATCGTTTTCTGCACACGAGGCGATACGGTTGAATATATATGAACACCGCCTGTTTCAACAAGCTTTTTAGCTACGGACATACTGATTCCGCGTTCAGTTGAGAGAGCCAAGGCGGCATCAAAACACACGGTTTCCGAAAACCACGAAAGCACTTCGTTTTTATTTTCTTTTCGCGCTTTAAGATTAAGCGGAAGCGAAATTGCGATATTATAATACTCTTCGTCAATAAATCCGCACTCTTTTAAGCTGAACAGCACACGGTTTCTTTTTTCCCGCGCCGCCTCCGGATTGCGGTACGGATTATATTTTGAAGGCGCATTCGCTATGCCGACCAAAAGCGCCGCCTCCGAATAATCAAGCGCCCCTGCGCTTTTCCCGAAATACACTTCTGCCGCCTCGCTAATACCGGTAACACCCTCCCCCATATCGACAATATTCATATACACCTCTAAAATTTCTGTTTTACTGTGTGAATATTCTATATGCAATGCTCTGAAAATTTCGTTTATTTTTCGTCTTGCCGTACGCTCATTATCTCCGCTTATGTTCTTGATTACCTGCTGTGTTATGGTTGAGCCCCCAAAATTTGAGCCAAAATGAAAAATATAATTAAGAGTTGCGGCAAAGGTTCTTTTGAGGTTGACTCCGCTGTGGCTGAAAAATTCTCTGTCCTCCATTGCAACGAATCCATTTTTTACGCTATCTGAAATATCATCGTACCGAGCCCATACCTTTCTTGTTTCCGATGCGCAAAGCTCCTCATAAAGCTTTGGCTCATATTCGGAAATGCTGCTTGCTTTTCCCGACTCGTCATAATATATTTTAGTTACGTTACTGCCTTTTGCCGCATCAAACAGAGCTTCATCAATTGAATAATCTATTCCGCCTGAATATATGGACAAAACGGCAAAACACAAAGAAAAAAGCAGTGCTACCGACAAAAGCACTGCTGTAATTTTTTTAAACGTATTTCTTTTCATACTTTACCTCGCAGAAAGCTTTTTGTAGTCTTTCCGTTTTGATAAAATAAATATTCCGATAATTTTTTCTATATTTGGCAAATCAATAATTTACCCGATTGAGATAAAGGCCGAAGGCGGGAGCTGTCGGGCCCGCCTGTGATCTCTGTTTTGACAAAATAATTTTGGGAATTGCATTCGGCTCTATTCTTCCGTATGCAACCTCAATGAGTGTTCCGACGATTATTCTGACCATATTGTAAAGAAAACCGTCGCCGCAAATTTTTATATCAAAGCTCGTACCGTCTTTCACAATATCGAGATAAAAAATTTCGCGGACAGTGTCCTCTGTATCGGAGCCCTCGGACATAAAAGCGGAAAAATCGTGCTTACCGATAAAATGCTTTGCCCCGAGGCACATTTTTTCATATGCCTCACTGTCGATTTCTCTCGGTAAAAACCACGCTCTTTCAAAATCAAACGGGTCGTACACCTTTTCGTTTTTTATTCTGTATAGATATTCCTTTGACTTAACGTCGTATCTTGGGTGAAATTCATCCGTTGCTTTTTCGGCATAAAAGAGCGAAAGGTCATTCGGCAAAAATTTTGCCACCGCAACCGGAAGCTTTTCCGGCGGAACGGTTGCCGAGTCGCATTCAATTTTCAGCGCAAACTCATTTGCGTGAACACCCGCATCTGTTCGGCTGCAACCGGTAACTCGGCAATCAGCGCCAAGCGCCGACCTGAGCGCCGCTGAAAGCTCGCCCTGCACCGTTCTTTTATCGGGCTGAACCTGAAATCCGTGAAAATCGGTTCCAAGATATTTTATTTTTGCAAAATACTTCATTTTTCACCTGATACGATAAAAAGCTATGTTATAGATAAAACTGTCGATCACAAGTTTGTCCGGCAATATTTTAAGGGTGATCACCGCGCCAAGAAGAACGATACACATAAACAAAGCAAAATAATCTCTTGCGCGGTACGTAAGCTTAACAAGCTTAGTTCTGTTAACGTCACCGCGGTAGCATCTGCACTCCATAGCCGTTGCCAGCTCTTCCGCTCGTTTAAACGA
>JAZORS010000084.1:0-3466 GCA_045656725.1 Eubacteriales bacterium
ACGCTTTCAAGAATTTCGGGGATTATTTCACCTGCCTTGCGGACTATAACGGTATCCCCCACTCTTATATCTCTTTCGGTGATGAAGTTGATATTGTGAAGGGTTGCTCTTGAAACGCTCGTTCCCGAAAGGCGCACAGGCTCTAAATTAGCCGTCGGCGTAAGAACGCCCGTTCTTCCAACCTGAATATCTATTGATAAAAGCTTGGTTTTCTTTTCTTCCGGGGGGTATTTATATGCAACTGCCCATTTCGGCGTGCTTGTTCCCTCGCCCGCCTTTATTCTGTCGGAAAATTTATTAAGCTTAATTACTGCGCCGTCCATATCAAATGAAAGCTCGGGGCGCATTTCGCCAAGCTTTTCAACGTGTCGGGCAACGCTCTCATATCCCTTTGCCACAACCCAGTCGGGAAGGCAGGTAAATCCAAGCTCTGTGAGGCGCATAAGCGATTCGGAGTGTGTTTCTGCTTTTCTTCCGTCTAAATAAAGCTCGCCCTCCTGCAAATTGAAAACGAATATTTCAAGCTTTCTTAAAGCGGCGATTTTGGGATCAAGCTGGCGAAGAGAGCCTGCGGCAGCGTTTCTCGGATTGGCAAAAAGAGGCTTGCCCTCAAGCTCACGCTTTTCGTTAAGCTCATAAAACACTCGCCTCGGCATATAAACCTCGCCTCTTACGTTAAGATAAGGAATCTTCTCGTTTAAAACGAGAGGAATTGATCTTACTGTTTTGAGGTTTTCCGTTACGTCCTCGCCAACCTCGCCGTCACCTCTTGTAGCTCCCTTAACGAAAACGCCGTCGCGGTATATAAGAGAAACGGAAAGACCGTCTATTTTAGGCTCTACCGAATATTCAGCACCCGAGCCGACGGTTTCTTCAACCCCTGTCATAAAATCCCGAAGCTCCTCGTAAGAGAAAACGTCGGTAAGACTGCCCATTTTTACGGTATGCGTGAATTTCTCGAATTTATCAAGAGCCTTGCCGCCTACTCTTTTTGTGGGCGACGAGGGCGAATCAAACTCGGGAAACTCTTTTTCAAGGTCGGTAAGCTCTCTGAAAAGCGCATCGTATTCATAGTCCGAAATTTCGGGCGCATCCTTTTCATAGTAGAGCTTTGAGTTGTATTCAATCGTTTTTCTTAGCTTTTTTATGCGCTGTTCTGCACTTAATCTATCCATAACGACCTCACAAATATTTCTTACTTTATTTTACCATTATTTGCTTTATTTGTCAATTATATTTGAGCTCAAATAAATAAATTCGACAATGCCGTAATGCGAAAGCACGGGCGAACGGATTGCGAGCAGAAATCTTCGTTCTTCGTTCCGAAGGCGTATACGATACGTCGAGAGGACGAAAACGGAGATAGAACAAAAAACTATAGTCAAATCGGAGAAAACCATAGGTTTTCAACCTTAATTTTCCTCGAAAAATTAAAATTTAACGGTAGAGGCACATTGTTTGTACTTCTACCGTTGTTTTTTGTTCGATTATGCCGTAATACGAAAGCCCGAAAAATTATTTCATAAGCGCTTCAAGAGCCGCCATTTTAACTGCAAGAACGAGCATCTCCGTTGCGAGATTAACCTCGTCGTCAGTGGGGTAGGTGGGAGCAATTCTGAGGTTCTTATCCTCGGGGTCAACTCCGTACGGGAAGGTAGCTCCGACAGAGGTGAGAGTTACACCGGCCTCTTTCATTAGAGTGAAAACTCTTTTTGCTGTTCCGGGCAAAACGTCAAGGGAAATGAAATATCCGCCCTTAGGCTTCGTCCACTCTGCAATATCAAGACCCTCAAGAGCAGAAAGGTTATTGAGGGTTATCTCGAACTTACGTCCGATAAAGCCGGCAAGAGTCATCATATGCTCATGAACTGCCTCTTTGTTTTTAAAATAAGCCGTGTGTCTTAACTGATTGAGCTTATCGTATCCTATCGTCTGAACACCGAGATATTTTTCGATGTTTTTAAGGTTTTCAACCGATGCCGCCATAAGCGCAACACCTGCTCCCGGGAAGGTTATCTTCGAGGTTGATGAATAATAGAAAATTCTATCGATATTTCCGCACTTTTCAGCTTCCTCGAATATATTGAGAAGCTTATCTCCACACTCCGTAAGATCGTGAACCGCGTAAGCGTTATCCCACATAATACGGAAGTCGGGCGCGGCGCACTCCATTTTTGCAAGGCGGCGCACGGTTTCATCGGAATAGGTATTACCCGTGGGGTTTGAATACTTGGGAACGCACCAGATACCTTTAACCTTAGGGTCCTTTACTATCCTTTCGACCTCGTCCATATCAGGACCTGTCGGCGTCATTTTTACCGAAATAAGCTCAAAGCCCATAAGCTCGGTCATTTTAAAATGTCTGTCATAGCCGGGGGTTACGCATATCCATTTGAGGCCTTCCTCTTTGCACCAGGGACGAGGCGAATCCTTAACCCCGAAAAGCATTGCTCTTGCAAGCGTATCGTACATAAGCTGAAGCGACGAGTTGCCGCCTACCGCGATATATTCCTCTTTGATTCCGAGAACCTCGGAAAAAAGACGCTTCATTTCGGGAATTCCGTCAAGCACACCGTAATTTCGGCAGTCCACGCCGTTTTCGGAAAAGCACTTCTCCCTCGGTCTTGCCTCGGAAAGAAGCGGCAAGCTTATATCAAGCTGATCGGAGTTCGGTTTTCCTCTCGAAAGGTCGAGTTTCAGTCCGCGCGACGCAAACTCCTCGTATTTTTCTTTAAGACGGGAATACTCCTTTTGCATCTCGTCCTTCGTCATTGTTTTGTAGCTTTTCATTTTCAATCCTTTTTGCATTATTTTGAATGTGAAAATTCATAATCATGCTCATTTTTTCTTAAAATCTCCTCTATTATAGTATATTTTGAAAGTTATTTCAAGTGATTTTGCAATTTTTTCTTACTTATCCTTCATTTTTTCGCATTTTGCATAAATGACAGGGCGTTTTCGCCCACTCACTTGACAAATTGGCCTTTATATAGTATAATCTTTGTGCTATTATTTTTCGATTTTTCGAAAATTAACTGTGTTGCCTAACGGCACCACTCCGAAAATCACAGATTTTCGCACATTCCTTGAAATATACCTCGTTATTACACAGAACTTCGTATATTTTAATTTATGCTAATGATTTACTTTACGAAAGGACTTACAGCAAAGTTATGGCAGAAAAAACCAAAAAGCTGGTTGAAGAAATTACCGCTATGGACGAGGATTTCGCCAAGTGGTATACCGATATTGTAAAAAAAGCCGACCTCATTGACTATTCAAGCGTTAAGGGTTGTATGATAATCCGCCCTTACGGCTATGCAATATGGGAAAATATACAGAAAATTCTTGATGCCCGTTTCAAAGAAACAGGCGTTGAAAACGTATATATGCCTATGTTTATCCCCGAATCCCTCTTAACAAAGGAAAAGGATCACGTCGAGGGCTTTGCCCCCGAAGTTGCTTG
>JAZORS010000085.1:0-9314 GCA_045656725.1 Eubacteriales bacterium
AGCTTTCCGTTAAAGTGACGGTAAAGGTAATCGGATTCAATGCAAGTAAAGCCTCCAAAATCCAAATCATTATATTCCTTTTGTTCACCACCCATCGAATACACTTCAATGGGAGGGTTCTTTTTATTCAGAGTAGGATTGATGTTATAAATGCTACCAAGCAGGGTTGCAATCGACTTACCGCGAACTTCTTTGATATTAACAACCTTTGATGCAAAGTGCATACAGTCCCCAACAAGCGCGCTGCCGGGTTCAATCAAAAGCATCGGCTTTTTTTCGATACGCTTGAAATAATCTGCGAAAATGGGGGCAACAGCTTCCGCATATTGTTTGTATGTAGGTATCTCGGAGTCGAACTGCGCTTTGAGTGAGTCCGCCATTTTGCCGAACAATCCGCCTCCAAGATCGATATGTTCAGGTGTGATCCCGAGATTATCTATCAAAGCAAGCATACCTTTTGCGCGTGGTTCCCATGTTTCAATCCTGCGGGTGGCAAAGTGACACTGCAAACCAATTAAATAAAGATTTTTATGCTGTCCAAACAAAGCCATTGCACGGCTGAAATCTTCGGATTCAACATCAAAGCCAAATCTTGATATAACCCCATCGTTCACATCGAAGTTACAACGGACGCCGATGTTTAATTTATGGTTGGGGTGTTTTTTTGCAATCTCTTTAATCAGATCAATTTCGTATGCAGAATCAATGTTTACCGTTCCCCCCATAACAAGGAGCTGCTCAACTTTTTCAGCATTCTTGAACGGACCGTTCCAAATAATATTTTTCGGTTCTACGCCAATACGAAGAGCAATTTCCATTTCCATGTCGGAAACAACTTCTGCGAAGCCCCCTAGCTCGTTGACAATTTTACACAACTTCGGGGTGTAGTTCGTTTTATAGGAATACGCAATATTAAAGTTTGGGTATATATTTGTAAATTCAGATTTTAATTCTAAATAATTTTGTCTGAACTGTTTGCTTTCAAGCATATAAAAAGCATCTCCGATTTGCTCTGCAAGCTGTTTTATTTGCATTTCATTCATTATGCTTTTTTCTCCTTGATTTTCTTGACTATCATATCTACACTGAGTTTTACCGCTTTGGTATTTTCGCTATACTCCAAATCGGATTTGTCTAAAAGAGATTTTTCATATGATTTTAGCAACGTAATGTTTTCAGAAAAAATGGTTTCAATCACCGAAATTTCGGTTATCTCATCTGTGTTGCAAAAACTCCTTGAGAGAATTACCCGAGATGAACCCAAGCGATAATGTTCCATCACGATACTCTCTGCAGGAAGTGTGCCTTCACCTATTTTAGCAATGCCTCCGAACCCGTATGGGATGCCTTTTGCTTTGCATTTTTGGCATAAGCGTTCAACCTCGCCATTGGAGAGAAGTTCAAACATAAAAGACAATCCATAACTGAGGTGCAGGTCATTTAATCCAATATGTATTTCGTCGATCAATGGATTTTCAAGAATCTCATCAATGATTTCTGCGGCTTCTTTGGTTTCAAGCAATAATGTTGTACGAACTCTGTCGTTTACCGTGCTCAAGAATGAATTTACCTCATCTGTTGTTTTCCACATTGGCAACATAATTCTGTCAGCTCCGGCTGCAATTACAGCCTCAATCTCATTAACAGAGTTTTCATTCCAAGGATTCACTCTGACAAGCATTTCAGAACTCGTCAGCATATTAGAAATTGTTCGAATATCATTCACGGTATGGTGCGATTTAACCGTATTCATGTTCTTTTGGCGTTCTTCTTTGCCCAGGGTTTCAAGATCGACCATGATACGATCAACTCCATTTTTTTCGGCAATCAACGCCACCGATGGAATATTAGTGATATATATCAGTTTAAGTGACATTGTTTCCTCCGTTCCGTAATACAATTATGTTGCATCGTCAAAACTATAGGTTTTTCATAAATCAGCTTGGGGTATGGGCAGATTAATTTCTTCGTCGCGCATCGGTCGGTGAGGCAAGCCATGCGTTATTTTGAAAGCTTCAAATTTCATAACACAGTTTCTCTTTATGCCATTTGCGGTTGGTAGTGAAAAATTGGCGGCGTTTTGTGCCGTATACGGGTGTAAAGATTTTAAAATAAATAACTTATTATATTATATAATACAAATATTAGAAAGTCAAGGGATAAACTAGTAAAAAGTGACTATAAGTTGGAAAAATGAGGCAAAATTATTGGCAAAATTCACAAAATCGGGCATAAAAGCGCCCGAATGACCGAATAAAAAGAGCGCAGGAGTCAGAATGATGTCCCGAACGGACAAATCGAGCTAACTTCCTGCGCTCTTTGATTTACGGTTATTTCGGCTTATTTCTTTTTCAGTATCATTCGGATGGCGAAGAGCTGTATGCGCTTCGGGAGGACATTCAAGAGAAGTAAAAGAGGGTTGCGGTTTATGGAATAGGCAAATTTAGGTCGCTTTTTCTCTATAACAGAAACGGCTTTCTTTGCCAATTTTTCAGCGGAAACAGCGCGCGCTTCGACGCTTGAAACAATTTTTTTGAAGCGGGCGGCGTTGTACGTATATAGCTCGGTTTTGTTGCAAAAGCGGTCGAGCGCTCGGAGCGAGGCATCAAGCATTCCGGTGGACACGGCGCCGGCACGCAGTACGGAAACCGAAATGCCGAGAAGCTGCAACTCCATTCGCAAGGAATAGGCGTATTTATCGAGCGCGGCTTTCGTTACAGCGTATATTCCCGTAAAAGGAAGTGGGTCAAGAGGCGCAAGCTCGCTGGTTATTATAAGCACTCGGCTTTTTGAGGAAAGGAGGGGCAGAAAGACTTTATTGACAATGTACGCGCCGAAGAAATTGACGTCAAATATTTTCCTGATTTCATCCTCTGACATTTCGACCAAGGAATCCAGCATATAAACGCCGGCAAGATGTATAATTGCGAAAAGACCGTCACATTGGGCTTTCACTTTTTCCATAGCCGAAACAACCGATGCCTTTTGCGTGACGTCACATTCTATCGGGATTATTCTGTTTTCTCCGCTTTCGGATTCGCTTACGCATTTGTCGAGGGCAAAGACACGGAAACCGCCGTCTGACAGCGTTTGGCAAACGGCGCGTCCCATTCCGCCGTATGCCCCTGTAACAAGAACTGATTTCATTTGTTTATTCCTTTGTGCTTTTTTGCGGATTGTTGCGCAACCGGAAGATGCGTATTTTTTACACGGGTGCAAGGAAGATAAAGTAAAAAAGTAAATATAAGTTGTCAAAAAATGCAAATTGTCCATAGAGAACGTCGAATACCTGCGACAGTAAGAGATTCAGCGTGACACTTTTGTTAAGCATCACGCTGATTCCGGGGTTTAATTTTCAATAGGCTTTATTATCATATTAGAGAGGAATTCTTCTCTGTCAAGGAAGGGTGCAAGGTCTTCAAGCGGGGGGCTGACGAGAGTTCCGTCGGGAAGACGCTTGGTTGCGCTCTTCGGCTCGAAGAGCTGTGTGTCGGAAACGAATACTTCCATAAAAGCCGCGCCCTCTTCTTTGAGAATGGCGTCGACTGCCACCTTCATTTCGGCATTGCTTCTTGCGGAGTAATACTTATATCCGAAAACCGCGGCAAGCTTACCGAAGTCAGGGAAAGAGAGGTCGCCGCTTTCAGGTCCGATACCGACTTTCGTATGATCCTTGAAAAGATTGTTTTGTGTTTGTCTTATTGAGTGGTAGCCGTTATTATTTATAAGGAAGATTTTTATTGGGAGCTTGTTTGTAAGAACAGTTTGAAGCTCTTGAAGATTCATCATAATACTGCCGTCACCCTCAATGCATACGGTTTCACGTTTTCCGTTTGCAATGCAAGCGCCTATTGCCGCGGGAAGTCCGTACCCCATGCTTGCAACGCCGCTGTTTATAATAAATCTTGCATCCTTTTTGATAACGTAGTTATGGCTTCCTACAACGCATGCGCTTCCGTTTGAAACAACGGTAAGATTGCCGTCTTTAAGTGAGGAGCTTAAATAGTTGATAAACGCGTATACGTTTGCATACTTTCCGTCCTCCTCCCAGTGCTTCGGAAGGGTTACGGGATAGTTCTTTTTCCATTCCGCGCATCTGTCAAGCCACGCCTGATTTTTGAACACGGGTACAGATTCTTTGCCGAGAGCGCCAAGAATTTTATTGAAGAAATCCTTTGCGTCCGCGTGAATGGGCATTTCTACGTGAATTGTAGTTTTTTTGAGCTCGGCAGGGTCAGCATCTACCATAATAACGAATGCTTCTCTTGCCCAGGTCTTGAAATTGTAGCCGACCTGTCTTATGGAAAGACGGTTGCCTACG
This sequence comes from Eubacteriales bacterium, assembly GCA_045656725.1. Classification (GTDB taxonomy): domain Bacteria; phylum Bacillota; class Clostridia; order Oscillospirales; family CAG-272; genus UBA1740. The sequence continues at coordinate 4,322 of JAZORS010000085.1, forward strand.
GCAAGAACCAAATCGGAATTCTGAACGGCAAAGTTTCCTGCTCTGTCGCCCATAATGCCGCCGCGTCCTACGTAGAGCGGATTTTCGGTTTCCACGGCATCAATGGAATTCCAGCCGGTAACGACGGGAACGCCAAGGGCTTTCATAGCTTCGACGAATTCCGCGTATGAGTCAGCCAAGCGAACACCGTTGCCTATATAAAGAACGGGGCGCTCTGCCTTTTTGATTTTTTCAATAACAGATACCGCAACGTCGGAGGAAAGCTCCCGAACCTCAGGGGCATCCTCGTCGGGATTATATCCCAAAAGCTCGTCTGTTTCAATATACGAGCCCTGGAAATTGACGGGAATGTCAATCCAAACGGGGCCGCGTCTGCCGGTAAGGCAAAGGTGATACGCTTTTTCAAGAGCATAGCGTATATCCTTTGGGTCCTCTATCATAGTTGCGTATTTGCACATAGAAGAAACCGATTTAGTTATATCGTACTCCTGGTCACCGACTGCTCGGAGCGCGAGTCCTTCCGTAAACTGACTCATATATCTTGCCGTGGTATCGTATCTTACCTGACCGGATATTACGAACATCGGAACGGAATCAAGCCACGCGCCGAGAACGCCCGTTATGGCATTCGTGCCGCCGGGGCCGGTGGTGACGCAAAGAGCCGCGGGCTTATTGTTTACCCTCGCGTATGCTTCTGCGGCAATAGCCGATGCCTGTTCGTGATGGTTGTAGGTGCAACTGAGCCCCTCCTTGTGTCCGAGGGCATCGTTAAGGTGCATAGCGCCGCCGCCCGTAACTGAAAAGCAGTCGCTTATTCCGTGAGAGACGAGAAAGTCCGCAACGTAATCTGCAAGTCTTTGTTTCATAAATTATCGGCAATCCCTTTGGGATTTCACCCATTCAACGGTTGCCTTAATTCCTTTCTCAAAACTGTATTTCGGCATAAAGCCGGTATCCTCGGTGAGCGATGAGATATCGCCCGAAAGATACATAACCTGATTTTCGTAATAATCTACCTCGCCGATTCCGACTTCAAGCGCCGGGTCGACGGCATCGCGGATAGCGAGTATATAATCTTTAAGGTAGGCGGTAATACCGCTTGCAACGCAGTAAACCGCGCCGTCCCTTCCTTTCGTTGCGGCAAGATAGAAGGCCTCTGCCGCATCGTCGCAGTAAAGATAATCCCAGAGCTGCTCGCCCTTGGTATACCCCGGGCGCTCACCAGAGAGCATTTTTAAAATTCCCGACATAACCATGGTTTGCTCTCCGTCATACGGGCCGTAGGTGCTGAAAATTCTGCACCATACGTGCTTTATTCCTGCAAGAGAGCATACAACACGGCTCATTGAGCCCGCCGCGAGCTTTGCTATTCCGTAGCCTGTTTCGGGCTTGGTTGGCGTATTCGGAGTCAATTTCTCCTCGTGTCTTCCGTATTCCGCCTGCGAGCCCGCACCGAGAAAGACCTTGCAGCCAAGCTCCGTTGCCGCCTCTGCCGCGGCAACGGTTGCCTTTACGTTTTCAATCTGTACGGGCATATTGTTTCTTGCCGCACCGTAGGTAGCATCCCATGCAAAATGGTAAAATTCGTCGCATTTCTCGTTGATTAAAGAAGGAAGCCTTGAAATATCGGAAAGGTCACACTCAACGACACTTATTGCGTCGCTCTTGGGCAGATTTCCGATGCGTTTTGAATTTGGACGCACTACGGCATAAACACGGTAATTTTCGCTGATGAGCTTTCTTATAAGCGCAAGAGCGAGCATACCGGTAGCGCCGGTTACCACGGCAAGCTTGTTTTTCATTTTAATCTCCATTCTGTCACCTGGCGGTGACCGCAAAAATAGGGATATTTTTAGGATTGTGCTAAAAGGGTGATTTTAAACAGCGCTTGTGCTGTGTTCTTTTTCGTCAGCATCATCTTTGGTTGCATCCGCACACTCGCCGACGTTTATCGCATCGGTGAGCTTTTCGGGTTCGGACTTTGTCACCTGCCCGTCAAAATTAAGGCGACATTCTTCGACAACCAAGGGGCGCTTCATAATTCTAGCGTTCATGCTCATTATGTATTCGCCGACAAGACCGATGAAGAATATCTGGATACCGCCGAGGAAATAAACGCCTATCAGTATCGGAGCGTTTCCAAGCGGGAAGGTGTCCCAATATACCAATTTGAGAACGAGATATGTAATAGCTATAATAATACTTGCAAAGGATACCAAAAATCCGAGTATGGTTGCTATTCTTAAACCGATTTTGGTGTAAGAGGTGAAGCTGAGCATCGCCGCGTCGTAAAGACGGGAGAAGTTGTTGCTGGTTTTGCCTGCTCTTCTTTTCGGTTGAAGATAAGGAATCTCCTTGCGCTTGAAGCCGAGCTCGGCAACGACGCCTCTCAAAAACGGAGTCGGGTCGTCGAGGTTTTTGAGTACTTCAATAAATGCTTTGTCGTAAAGACCGAAGCCCGTGAAATGCTCTATCTGCTCTACGTTGGACATCTTTTTGATGAGCTTGTAGTAGCAGGTGCGAAGAAATCTCATTATGGGGTTTTCTTTGCTCGCGGTTTTTATCGCGCTGACGATTTTATAGCCCTTTTCCCATTCTGCAACGAGGGGCGCTATCATTTCAACGGGGTCTTGGAAATCTGCCGCCATAAGTATGGTGCAGTCGCCCGTGGTCTGACAGAGTCCGTAATAGGGGGAATTGAACTGACCGAAATTCTTTGCGTTAAAAATCGCCTTGATTTTCGGGTTGCCCTCGCAAAGTGCGCGAAGCTTTTCCCTTGTCGTGTCCTTCGAGTCGTTATCAATAAAGACTATTTCGTAGTTGTAGCCGGGGAGTTTAGTTTCAAACTCGTTGATTATCGCCTCGCTGAGAGGAATTACGTTTTCTTCCTCATTATAGCAAGGCACAAGAACAGATACGGTTTTCATAAGAATCTCCATTCCGCCGCACACTTTGCGACTTTGAATTTTCGGGGATTTTCAGGGTGAATTTCCGTTCCCTCAAAATCCGTTATATATATTAATGTAAGTTTTTTCGTTATAGGGTTTCTTCCTTCGGTTCTTTTCCGTAGGAAATGAATTTTAAAATAATTCCGAAAAGCTGCACTAAAATCTGCGAGCTGTAAGCAATAGCAAGAGTTGCTATCAAGCCCTCAATTCCTTTAATTCTTACAAGAGTAAAGCAGCAAACCAGAGTTATAACGCAGGAAAGAGCCGAGCTTATCCACACTATCATATTGCTTCTTTGCGCTATAAGCGCGTTGGTGTTGCACATAGTTATAGCATAAAGGGCGGTTGTAAACACCAAGGGATACATATAGTGCACGTAAGGAATAATATCTTCTCCGTAAACGAGCGCCATAAACCATTTTCCGAGAAGGAGGAATCCGACGAGGAAAACGAGAGATAAAACAAGCGAGCCGATGATGGTCAGGACGTACATTTTTTTGAACTGTCCGTAGTTCTTTTCGGCTATCCAGTTTCCGTAAAGCGACATTATCGGAGTTAAAAGATTGGGAACTATCGCAACGATAAGGGTTGCCGGCATTGAGACGTTTCCGAAATAACCGAGAAGCTCCTCACCGTAGTAGGTGTCAAGGAACATTCTGGGAAGTGACGTAACGAGAATCGGGAACATCATGGCAAGCATCATAAAGAAGCCGACTTTAAGAGGCGCTTTTATGCTTGTTTTTTCATTTCTTTTACTGCTTGCCGGAAGCTTTTTAAATATGCTTATATCAAGAATAAGCGTAAGTGCCGCTACCGCGTTTATGGAAATAAGCGGAACGATAAGTCCTTCCGTAATGAAGGTAAGTACGGCAAAGAGAACGGCAGAAGCTACACTTTTCAGCATCATTGAATAAGCGGAAAGGTGAAGCCGTTCTTTTCTTTGCATTTCACCGTAGTATACGTCGGAAAGCGCTTCCCAGGCTCTATAAAGGAAGAACAGGAAGATAATGGCGGTCTTTTCAAATGTGTACCCCGTAATAAAAAGGAAAATTATACAGGACACGACACCGATAGCCGTAGTGAAATACCTCAGGCGCACGTATTGCGAGGAGGAAAATTCCTCGTGGCTGTCGGAGACCTGGTAAGGCCGCATACCGTAGTTTTCAACGGTGTAAAGTATATTAGTAAGTGATACGGCAAAGGTGAGAATGCCCGCAGCTTCTACGCTTACGAGGCGCGTTGCAAAGACTGTGAAGAGCCATTGAACAAAAAGATACACAACGTTTGCCGCAGTATTCAGAAGCGTTTGCTTTTTGTAATCCAATTTTTCTATCCTTTGTTATGCCCGACGGCAAAAACCGTCGGGCATCAGTTTTTTAAACGTTAGTTGCCTCAATTATGACTTTCGCCATGTGGTCTATCATTTCATCGGTCATTCCGGGGTAAACGCCTACCCAGAAGGTGTTATTCATAATGAAATCAGTTCCGTTAAGCTCGCCGACTACGCGATAAGCGTCAGTTCCACGAATTTCGTCAAAGCAGGGGTGCTTAATGAGGTTTCCGGAGAAGAGGAGTCTTGTCTGAACGTTGTTTTCTTCGATATATTTCGTCATTTTATTGCGGTCGAGTCCCGAATTTTCTCTTACTGAAATAAGGAATCCGAACCAGGAGGGACGGCTGTTTTCGCAGGGCTCGGGAAGAATGAGCTTGTCCTCTACGGGAAGAAGCGCATTTCTGAGTCTATCCCAGTTGTGACGGCGGCGCTCAATGAACGAGGGGAACTTTTTGAGCTGCTCGCAGCCTACTGCTGCCTGCATATCCGTAACCTTGAGGTTGTAGCCGAAGTGGCTGTATACGTATTTGTGGTCGTAGCCGGCGGGAAGCTGTCCGTACTGACCGTCAAAACGGTGCTTGCACAGGTTGTCCTGACCTGAATTACATACACAGTCACGACCCCAGTCACGGATTGAACGGCTGATTTTGCTCAGAAGGGGATTGTCTGTATAAACAGCACCGCCTTCACCCATTGTCATATGGTGGGGAGG
>JAZORS010000086.1:0-2901 GCA_045656725.1 Eubacteriales bacterium
GGGTGCTTTGCATGCGCGTTATCCGCGCTTATCATAAAGCTTGCATCGAGCATCTCTCTATATCTTTCACCGGCTATCTGCGAAAGCGTGTCGTCAAGGAAGGTTGAAGCCGCGCCCTGCTTGGTTTCCGAGCCAACCTCCTCGTTATCGAAAATAGCAAGAACGGGGCAGGATTTTGATTCAGATGCCGAAAGGAAGCCACAGAGAGCTGCAAAAACACATTCAAGGTCGTCAAGGCGAGGCGCAAGAAGAATCTCTCCATCCCGTCCCACGCATCTTCCTCTTTCTCTTGCGTAAAGGAAAAGGTCGGTTGCGAGTATATCCTCGCTCTTTACGCCAAGCTCCTTTGAGATTTCTTCCGAAACCGAAGATTTGCCTAACGACATAAGAGGAAGCATATCGCAAGCGGGATTGAATTTATAGCCGTCGTTAACGCTTCTGTTAAGGTGTATCGCAACGCTTGGTATTGTAAGCATATCACGGTCAAAATTAACAAGGGAAAGCTTAACGCCCTCAGGCATTTTTACTGCTACGCGTCCGGCAAGGGAAAGCGGACGGTCAAGCCAGGAATAATATATCATTCCGCCGTATTTTTCAACGTTGAGCTTCGTATAATCCGCACCCTCGGAGGTCGATTTATATCGGAACGAGGGAGAATCGGAATGCGCGGCGCTTATCATAAATCCGCGGCTGTCATTTCTATACTTAAATGCGATAATGGAGCTTCCGTTTTTGGTGACGAAATATTTTCCGCCATCCGTAAGGCTGTTTTTTTCTCCGAGTGAAATTTCGGAAAAGCCCTCGCTAATCAATTTTTTCTTTATTGTATCAACGCAGAAAAAGGCATTCGGTGATGCCTCAATAAAATCAAAAAGCTTCTCGTTTATATTCATTTTCACACCTCAACTGAACTTTTTGTTATTATTTTACAACTAATTATAAAAAAAGTCAACTTGCGACTTGAAAAATTCACGAAGCTGTTGTAAAATATTTGTATAAAGAAGAATTTGGAGTAAACTATGCTTAATTTTGACAAATACGGAAAAGCCGCCTCGGCACTTCGTTTTTTTGAAGAGCTTTCAAAGATTCCGCACGGCTCGGGTAACGTCGGAGCTATAACGGATTATATCGTTGATTTCGCAAAGGCGCGCGGTCTTTTTTATACGAGAGATTCAAGGGATAACGTTCTTATAAGAAAACCCGCAACACCGGGATACGAGAACAGACCTACCGTAATTTTCCAAGGACATACAGATATGGTTGCCGTTAAAACCGATGACTCGGATATTGATATGGAAAAGGACGGACTTTCCCTTTACGTTGACGGAGATTTTCTCCGCGCTCGCGGCACGTCACTTGGCGGTGACGACGGAGTTGCCGTGGCTTACGCGCTTGCAATTCTTGACGCAAACGACATTCCCCACCCCGAATTCGAGGCAATTTTCACATCCGACGAGGAAACGGGACTTATTGGCGCTACCGCTATGGACTGCTCGGACGTCAAAGGAAAATATCTTATAAACATTGATTCCGACAGAGAGGGCATATTCACGGTTGGTTGCGCCGGCGGCATGAGAGTTGACGCAAGCTTCCCGGTAAAGAGAGCGCCTTACGGAAAATACGCTTACAAATTAAAGCTCGACGGCTTTCTCGGCGGTCACAGCGGAATGGAAATCGGAAACGGCCACCTCAACGCGATAAAGGAGCTTAACACCGCTGTTTCAGAAATTACGGGCGCAAGACTCGTAAGCTTCACGGGCGGAACTTTTGATAACGTAATTCCCCGCTCGGCAGAGGCAATAATAAGAACGGAAAATGAAATCAAGGATAAGAATGCCATTATCGAGGCGTTTATTGAAGCGCACAGCGAAAGCGAGCCGAATATTCTCTTTGAAATTACCGAGATTTTCGACACGGATATGCCTCTTGATGAGGATTACAACAAAAAATTCCTTGGAGCAATAAATGAAACGCCCACAGGCGTCGTTGCTATGAGCTCCGATATTCCGGGCTTGGTTGAGACCTCGCTTAACCTTGGAATAATGCGTTTTTCGGGTGACGAAGCAAATGTAACGTATTCTATCCGCTCTTCAAAAGAAAAGAGCAAATACGACCTTGAAGCGCATATAACAAAGATTCTTTCCTCATTCGGCGCCTGCGTCAGCTCAAGGAGCGCTTATCCCGCTTGGGAATATAAGCCCGCCTCATATCTTTGCGAACATATGTGCAAGGTGTTCCGCGCACTTTACGGAAAGGACGCAGAGGTTATAACGATTCACGCAGGACTTGAATGCGGACTTTTCTCAAATAAAATCGAAGGACTTGAATGTGTGTCGATAGGTCCTGACAACTATGATATTCATACAACGGAGGAGCGCCTTTCGCTTTCCTCGTTTGAGCGAGTTTACGAATACCTGACCGAAGTTTTAAAAACAATATAAAAAGGAACCGGAAAAATGAACAAAACAAGACTTAAAAATTATGCAAAGCTTATCGCCACCTGCGGTGTAAACGTACAAAAGGGACAGGAGGTTTATATAAGCGCGGCTCTTGACCAGCCTGAATTTATCAAAATGCTTGTCGAGGAATGCTACAAAAGAGGAGCAAAAGAGGTAACCGTCGAATGGGCTTATCAGCCCCTGACCAAGCTTGACGTTCGCTACTGCAAGGATAAAACTCTTGCGACAGTTAAAGAATGGCAAATCAAAAAGCTTGAATACAAGGCAGAAATTCTGCCCTGCCAGATTCATATTATTTCCGACGATCCCGACGGTCTTCGTGGAATGAACCAGAAAAAATACGCACGGGCCATGGCTGTGCGCTCAAAAACGATAAAACCCATAAGAAACAAGATGGAAAACAAATACCAGTGGTGCATCGCTGCCGTGCCCGGTAAAGAAT
>JAZORS010000087.1:0-2166 GCA_045656725.1 Eubacteriales bacterium
CACTAAAAGTTATTGCCGCAAGACTTGTTAGTTCGACTCCCTTACGGCTAAGCAAGCACGAACGGATATATTTCAAGGAATGTGCGAAAATCCTTGATTTTCGGTGTGATGCCGCAGGGCAACACGGTTAATTTTTGAGAAATCGAAAATTAACGACACATAGATTATAATATCATCCCCCCGGACATATCTTTTAAAAAAGAGAATCGGGGGGATGTTTATTGCTTATTGAAACAAGAAAAAGAATTATACCGATAAAAAAAGAGGGAAAAGTAAAAATTATAGTTAAACTCTCCTTGCCGCGCTTCAAAGCTGACAGCGAGGAGAAAAACGGCTCGCTTGCCGCAGAAAGAATAAACGCCTTTTATGCTGAAATTGAAGAAAAATATATCGAATTCTTAAAAGCGCGCGAGATAGGCGGCATACCACTCGTCGTTTCGGTAAACTGCGAGGTCGAAAGCGGCGGCGCTCGCATTACTGTTATACGGAAAACAGAGATAAGGGATGTGGGGAAAGCCGCGTTTATATCAAGGGACGTTTTTGATTCCGCGCGAGGATATGTTCTGTCCCCGAAAGAAGAAAGACAAAAACTTATCAAAAAGCAAATAAAGGAGCCCCGTGTTAAAAAAACAGAGATCTAAAAGAGAAAAATAGCATTGGCGGCAAATAATACAACCCCCTTACGCAGTCTTGACGGCTTTTCGCCTTTTCAGATGTCTAGTTTAAGGGGGTTATAATTTTAGGTATTAGCGTTTTTTTCGTTCTCGTGCCAGAATTTATCTATTTCCTCTTTAAGAAGCTTTGCCGAGTCAATAAACTTCATTCCGCGCCACAGGTTTGGCATCAGCTCTTTATAAACGGGGTCACAGAAGCGGTCGTCAACAAGGACTATAACGCCTCGGTCATCCTCTCGCCTGATAACACGTCCTGCCGCTTGAAGCACGCGGTTGATGCCCGGATAAACGTAGGCAAATTCCTTGCCCATTTCAAATTTATCCTGATAATAAGCCGATATCGCTTCTCTTTCGTATGAGAGGGCAGGCAGTCCTATTCCGACGATTACCGCACCGATAAGCTTATCGCCTGAAAGGTCAATACCCTCCGAGTAAATGCCGCCCATAACGCAAAAGGCAACGAGGTAGGAGTCCGTGTTTTTTGAGAACTCTTCGAGAAATTCGGCTTTTTCCTTTGCCGACATATCTTTGCGTTGGACTATAACCTTTATTTTTGGGTATTTTGCGCGGAAGGATTTTGAAATAAGCTCCGCGTATTCAAACGACGGAGAGAAAACCATATAATTTCCACGTTTTGCGGACAGGGTTGCGGCTATTACACGTATGATAGCTAAAATTGTGTCCTCTCTTTCGGAGTATCTTGTGCTGATTTTATCTATTATTGAAACCGAAAGCTGTTCGGGGGCAAAGGGCGAGGACACTTCAAGCATCTCTGAGCTTCCCTCTCCGCCAAGTGTGGAGCGGTAATAGTGTATCGGGGAGAGCGTGCCGGAGAAGAACACGGCGGATTTGCCAAGCTCGATTCTCTCTCGTATTCTCTCGCCGGGGTCAACGGAAAAGAGTTTGATTCTTACGTCACCGTTTTCAAGGAAAATAAAGGTTTCGTAGCCGTTTCCGTATACGGATAAAACGGATATGAATTTTTCAACTGCCGATTTATAGGAATAAAGGGATTTGAGCACCGCCTTTCCGCTTTCGTCCTTTGAGCTGCGGTATTCCCGAATTTCTCTTTCAATATATGTGTAGAGCTGCTCAAAAATGCCGTAAAGCTCGTGCGGTGGCTCGGAGACATGCGTTGCCCCGATTTCCCGCCCATCTCTGTCAGTCCTTATCTCGTCCCTTAAATACGGATAAAGAAGCGAGCGAAAAGCGTTTTTCGTTTCTTTTATAACGGGGATAAGCCGCGAATATTCTCCTAGAATTTCCTCTTTAAGAATTGAAGTTATTTTTTCGCCCGAAATTTCCGCGGAGAACATTTCTCGCGCTCTTTCGGGCAGGTTGTGTGCCTCGTCAATTAAAAATGCGTAGTCGCCCGGCTCCGAAAAATGCCTTCTCAAATAAACGCGCGGGTCAAAGAGATAGTTTAAGTCAAGTATAACGACATCGCAAAGCTCCGAATAAGAAAGAGCAAGCTCGTGCGGACAAACGCCGT
>JAZORS010000088.1:0-31107 GCA_045656725.1 Eubacteriales bacterium
AAGGTCGGGCGTTCTTATGCACTTCTGGCAGGTGCAAACGCGGTTTCTCGGCGGCACTTCCTCTCCTGTGAAAAACTTTTTCATAGGAGCCATACCCGAATTTATGAGAAGAAGCGATTTGTCGCCCTTCGGAACGAGAGAAAAGCTGGGAAGTCTGAGATGTCCCTTGCTCTCAAAGAAAGAGAGAAATTTTTCTCTTAAATCGTTAAGTGATGTCCATTTCATTGTATCTATCTCCAAAAATTATTTATAGAGTGAAGCTTTAAGGGTGGTTTATTCGAATCAGAAATTTATTATTCCCAAGTGCTCGAGCAGTATTTTAAGTCCCATAAGAATGAGAACCGCGCCGCCCGCAAGCTCCGCCCATTTTTTATATTTTGCGCCGAAGAACGCGCCGAATTTAATACCGAGGGCGGAAAAGACGAAAGTAATTGTACCGATAAGGCCGACCGCAAGCCAGATTGAAACGTCGGGCAGGAGCGCATAAGTAACACCGACTGCCAGCGCATCTATGCTCGTGGCAAGAGCCATAAGGAACATTGTTTTAACACCGAAGGATGCGCTTTCGGCATCACATTCGCCCGAAAGGGATTCCTTTATCATATTCGCTCCGATAAGACCGAGAAGCAAAAAGGCAATCCAGTGGTCAAAGCTTTCGATATACGAGGCAAAGCTCTTTCCTATAAAATATCCGATAAGGGGCATCAGCGCCTGAAAGCCGCCGAACCACGCGCCCGTTACGGCCATGTGTTTCAGTTCAACCTTATCCGTTGCAAGTCCCTTGCAAACGCTTACGGCAAAGGCGTCCATAGAAAGCGCGAGCGCCGCAAGTATCAATTCCCAAACCTGCATAAAGGGTTCTCCTATACTTTAATGAAGTCATACCAAACTATTGTATCATAAAAATATTTATTTGTAAATACCCGTGCGCGCGAATTTTAAATATTTATGCTGTGATGCGCTCGCTACCCGTGGAAATTATTGACAGAAGCTTTTATTTCGTGTAAAATATAAGTGTAACTTGATTTCGGAGAGAAAAAATGAAAAAAACGAGTCGGATTCTGAAAATTCTGATAATTTGCGCGGCGCTTTTCGGAATGACGCTTGCTTTTGTTAACGCAAAAACAGACGGATATTCTCATTGGCTGACGCGGCTTTTGTATTTTACAAATCAATCGAATATATGGATTGCGGCAACGGCGGCAGGGCTTCTTGTTCTGGATTTTTCGGGAGCGAAAAAGAGCGAAAAAGCCTATCGGCTCTTTTACTCGCTGAAATTCGTTTTCACCGTGGCGATAAGCATAACCGCGCTTATATTTTTCGTTGTTTTAGCGCCCGGCGCCGCAAACGAGAATTACCGCGCCTTTACCTTGTCGAGCATAATGGTTCACGCGGTAACGCCTGCCCTGGCTATCTTGGATTTTTTTATAGAACGCGACGAGACGGTTTTTTCGCGCAAAGAGGTTTTTTATTCCGTGATACCTCCCGTTTACTATCTCGTTTTTTGCATAGTCCTTTATTTGTTTGAGGTGGATTTCGGCAGGGGCGACAATTTTCCGTATTTCTTTTTGAATTTCGGCTCGCCTGCCGGCATTTTCGGCACGTCAAGCGAAGCGCCCTACATAATCGGCTCGTTTTATTGGATGGCTTTCATTCTGTTTCTGGTGCTCGGCTTGGCCTATGTCTATTTTATTCTCCACCCCGCAACGAGAAGGGTACGCAAAGAGGCAAAACGTGGCGGAAAACATCCGATTTCAGGCAAAACAAAATAAAAATTCAGAAAAGAAAAGGCGAGGATACTGCACGGAAGCAACACCCTTGCCTTTTTCATTTTTATTAAAGAGAATCTACGTAAGATTTTAAACGGTCAAGACCGTCTTTGATAAGTGCCCTTTGCGTTGCAAGGTTGATTCTTACGAAGCATTCGCCGCCCTTGCCGTATTCCTTGCCGTCGTTTATCCAAAGCCCCGTTTTTTCTCGGAGGTCATTCGCAAACTCCTCGGAGTCGCACGAGTAAGCGGAAATATCAACCCAAAGAAGATAGCTCGCGTCCGATTTTACGGCTTTAAGCCTCGGAATATTTTTCTCTATATATTCTTCCGCAAAGGAGCGGTTTTCAAAAAGATAAACACGAAGCTCGTCAAGCCAATCTCGGCTGTCGCGGTATGCCGCGATATTTGCGTTCATTGAAAAAATATTCGGCTCGCCAACCTCGTCTGTGTTAATTCCGCGCCAAACCTTATGGCGCAGGTGTGGGTCGGCTACGTAAAGGGTTGATGCTTGAAGTCCCGCAAGATTGAACGCCTTTGATGCCGCAACACAGCTGACGGAAATCCGCCTTGCGCACTCGCTTACGGAAGCAAAGGGCACGTAGCTTGTGCCGGGGCGCGTCAGGGGCGAATGTATTTCGTCAGAAATGACGGTAACGCCAAATCTTTCGCAAAGCTCGGCAAGCCGAGCGAGCGTTTCCCTATCCCATATTTTTCCCACGGGGTTATGGGGATTGCAAAGAATCATAAGCGAGGTCTGCTTATCCGCGAGCTTTTCTTCAAGGTCGGAAAAGTCCATTCTGTATTCGCCGTTTTCGTAAACAAGCTCCGAGCAAACGACGTTTCTGCCGTTGTTGAGAATACAGTTGTAGAAAATATTGTAAACCGGCGACTGCACGAGAACGTTCTCGCCGGGGGTGGTAAGCTTTCTTACCATAGAGCTTATCGCGGCAACGATGCCTGAGGAATATACCATTTCCTCCGCCCGAAAGCCGGCACCGTATCTCTCGTTATAGAAAGCGGCACATTCCGAGAAAAATTCGTCGGGAATCGCCGAGTATCCGAAAACAGCATGGTTTGCAGTTTCAAGAATAGCATTCTTTATCGGGGGCGCGGCTTCAAAATCCATATCCGCAACCCACATAGGAAGCTCGTTTTCCTTGGCACACCATTTTAAAGAGGGAGTGCCGCGCCTATCTTTCGGAGCATCAAAATTATATTTCATTTTTTCTCCCTATTCTTCCGTTATTATTTCGGTTTTTGCGGGGTCTATCAAATCACCGTCAAGAATTATCTCGCCTATGGACTTTGCCTTGATTTTACCCGATTTAGGATTTTTTACGCTGATAATGTCCGTCACAATTTCTGCATTTGCGCTTGAAAACTCAAAAGCGAGGTCTGTATTTATGACCTTGCAGTTGATAAGCTCAACGCCCTCCATATAACAAAGGCCCTGGTTGGATTCAATCGTGCAGTTAACAAAGCGCACGTTTTTGGAATTCCAGCCGAGGTATTCGCCAACAATCGTGGAGTCGTAAACCTCAACGTTTTCCGTGTTCCAGAAAGCATCCTTCGACAGAAGCCTTGCGTTTTTGATTTTAACGTTTTTCGCTCCGTCAAAGGCGTAGTTGCCGTCAAGGGTGAAGTTTTCGGCGGTAAGGTTCTCCGAATTCATAGCGAAATAATCGCCTCTTGCCGAAACGTTTTTCATAACAACGTCGCGGCAGCTCCAAAGAGTTTCATCCGCGCGCGAGAGTGTCGTGTCCTCGAGTGTTATTCCCGATGAGCGACGAAAGGTTTTCGGCGCTTGCACCGCGCAGTTTTTTAAGGAGATGTTTTGCGTATACCAGATTCCCGAGCGAGCCGTGTCAAGCAAGCTCGAATCGGAAAGAGATACGTTTTCCGAATACCAAAGCGGATATTTCCACCTGAAAACAGACGAAAAAATTTCAAGCTCACTGCTTTCTTTAAGCGGAGATTCTCCGTTCTGAAAGACTGCGTTCACGATTTTTGCTCCGTGGGTATTATATAGGGCGCGTTCTCCTTCGAAAACGCCGCCGTCGATAAGAGTTTTCGTATTTTTCATCACTGTTCTATCCTCAAAGAAAGCATTTCGGGTGTTATTCTTGCGGCTTTGTTTCCCGATACGACGAGGTGGTACAAAAGCTTTATCCCCGCCTTGTCAAAAAGGTCCTTTATAATGAGAGTCGAGGTAAAATCCTCTGCCGAAGGCGCAGGGTCGCCTGCCGGGTGGTTGTGCGCGATAATTGCCGCCAGAGCGCCCTTGCGAGTCGCTCTTTCAAGAAGCTTTATAGGAACGACGTCGGAATAATTTGCCGTACCCTCGTTAACAAGCTCGTAGCTTATCGGGCGCATTTGCTTATCGAAGAGCATAATGCATACAACCTCAACGGGGATACCGCGGAATGAAGCTACGATAAAATCGCATATCTCGGCATCCGTGTGAGAAATTCCGAAGCGGAAGCCGTCGCAAATGCGTCTTGCCGAAAGTGCCGCCGCAAGTGAAAGGAGCCTTGCCGCCCCCTCATCGCCCGAAATTTCGGCAAGAGTATCGCGCGAAGTGGCGAAAAGGCGCTCCTTCGTTTTGATTTCTTCGGCAAGTCTTTTTGCCGCAAGCGGCTTTTTTATCAGGGAGAGCGCGTCAAGAAGCTCGTTTTCAAGGTTCATTTCCCTTTTGCGCCTCCATTTTTGATTTTATAAATTTCGCAACCGCGCCGCCGGCTTCCCGGTCGTCAAGCTGCGAGAACGCAAGTGATAGGTTGTTCTGATAACCGACAAAGCGGTCGCCCGATACGATATAGCTTTCAACAAGCCGTATTCCCGATGCCGCAAGCGAGGCTTCAAGAAGGTGCGTTGTTTGCATATCCGCCTCTGACGGAAAAAGCGGTCCGTGCGGATGGTTGTGTCCTATCATAGCGAGGCATGCGCCGCATTCAACGGCGGCGCTGATAAACGGTGAGGGCTTGACTCCTCCCGAACCGAGATCGAGTGAGTAAAGCTCGCGAGTGCCGAGATGGCACATATTGCCGTCAAGTAAAACGAGCGCTACCGTGTAATCGCGCTTTTCTTCCAAAAGGCGAAGAAAATATCTGCCGCAATACGAGTAGTCGTCAAAGCTCTTTTCGCCGACATCCTCCGTTTCCTTGGCAACAGCTGTGAGCCGACCGAGAGCGAGAAGAAAATCGGCGCACTTTCCGCCAATACCCTCAACGGACATAAGCTCATCGCGGCTTGCTGAAAAGATAGCGTCAAGCGAGCCGAATCGGGAAATAAGCCGTCTTGCCGTGTGATTCGTGTTCATTTGCGGAACTACGTGGTAAAGCGCCATTTCGAGAAGCTCGTGGGTTTCAAAAACCTTTGCTCCGTGTTCGTCGAATTTTCGGCGCATTCTTTGTCTGTGGCCCTTATGAAGATTCTCTTTTTCAGTCATCATTACCTTGTCTTTTGACCTTTATTGTATCTTTTTCTTTCGCGAGAAAGCTCCTCGGGAACGTCGGGGCAAAAGCCCGCGGGTTTTACAACTTCGAGCATATTGATTTTATAGCCCTGCGAGGAGAAATTCTCTTCGTATTCGGTTCTGACGTTATCTTTGTTGTATTCCGAGGCGTGCAAATCTCTCGTTACGGTAGAGGGGGTGAGTCCAAAGGACTCGATTTCTTCAAGCGTGAAATCGAAGAGCCCCGTGTTATCCGTTTTGAAGCGGAGCTTGCCGCCGTCCTTTAAAAGATTGAAGTAAACGGCAAGATATCTTCTGTGAGTCAGACGGCGCTTTGCGTATCCCTTTTTAGACCAGGGGTCAGAAAAATTAAGGAAAAGCGCATCTATCGCACCGGGAAGAAAAATATCCGTAAGGTTGTCCGCCGTATCGATAAGGAAGCGCAGATTTTTTGCGCCGCCCTCCGAAAGAGCCGCTTCCGCGCCCAGCATAACACAGTCGGTTACCTTTTCCATGGCTATATAAAAGACATCGGGGTTGCGCCTTGCCATCTCTCTTGCAAATCCGCCCTTGCCCGCGCCGATTTCAAGCCAAATGGGCGCGCCCGGCATGCCTAAATCTGCCGGCGGCTCGCCAAAGGGCTCGTTCGGGGAGGCAAGAAGAAGCTCCTTGCATTTCAAAAGACGCTCATACCCGTGTTTCTTTTTTCTCATTCTCATATAGTTAACACCTGCTTAAATGTAAATAAAAGTTAACTTAATCCTCTTGACTGCGATTGAATTCCGCAAGTTCAAGCCCGGGGTTGTCTTCAAGCACCCATCTTATCGACCATTCGCTTGTGAAAATGAGCAAATTGTTGCCCTTGTAGTCCTGCACCCACTTGGTGTCATGCGAGAGCTTCAAGGTCTTGGGGTCGAGTCCTTCGTTCTTTATCCAGCGTATCTGCTGATAGTTAAGGTTTGAACGGCGCAAATCACAGCCGTATTCGTTTTTGAGTCGGTATTCGAGCACCTCGAATTGAAGAACGCCGACAACTCCGACGATAACTCTTTCAAGTCCCGAATTCGGCTCGAAGAATATCTGAATCGCGCCTTCTTGGGCGATCTGGTTCATTCCCTTGGCGAACTGCTTTCTTTTCATAGAGTCCACCTGCTCGACCATTGCAAAATGCTCGGGCGCAAAGGTGGGAATTCCCTCAAATTTTATTTTTGAGCCGCGCTCGCACACGGTGTCGCCTATCGAGAAGATTCCAGGGTCGAAAACTCCGATAATATCGCCCGCATACGCCTCGTCGATAACCTCTCTTTCCGCCGCCATCATTTGCTGTGGCTGGGAAAGGCGGAACGATTTTTGCCCTTGAACGTGATAGTAATCCTTGCCGCGCTCGAACTTTCCCGAGCAGATTCGCATAAAGGCAATTCTGTCGCGGTGCGCCTTGTTCATATTCGCCTGAATTTTGAAAACAAATGCTGAAAATCCCTCGTCAAAGGGGTCAACGGTATTTCCCTCGGCAACTCTCGGCAGGGGGGATGTCGTCATTTTAAGGAAATGAACGAGGAATGGCTCAACTCCGAAATTGTTGAGCGCAGAGCCGAAGAACACGGGCGAGAGCTTTCCGTGTCTTACTGCGTCAAGGTCAAAGTCAAAGCTTGCGCCGTCAAGAAGCTCTACCTGCTCAACCAGCTCCTCGCGCATATTCTCTCCGATAAGCGAGTCAAGCTTTTCCGTGTCGGTAATATCGCAGTCGATTCCCTTGATTCTTTCTCTGCCGCGGTGTCTGTCGTCAAAGGAAAGAATGGAATGGCTTGTTCTGTCGTAAACGCCCTTGAATCTCTGTCCGCTTCCAATCGGCCAGTTCATAGGATAAGTGCCGATTCCGAACTCGCGTTCAAGCTCGTCAAGCAGGTCAAAGGGATCTCTTGCCTCACGGTCCATTTTATTTATAAAGGTAAAGATGGGAATATCCCTCATAGCGCAAACCTTGAAAAGCTTTCTCGTTTGCGGCTCAATACCCTTTGCGGCGTCAATTACCATAACTGCGCTGTCTGCCGCCATAAGAGTTCTGTACGTGTCCTCGGAGAAGTCCTGGTGACCGGGAGTGTCAAGAATATTTATGCAGTATCCGTCGTATTCAAACTGCAAAACGGACGAGGTTATAGAGATACCTCTTTGCTTTTCAAGCTCCATCCAGTCCGAAACCGCGTGCTTGTCCGATTGCTTTCCCTTTACCGAGCCCGCGGACTGTATTGCGCCGCCGTAGAGGAGGAATTTCTCCGTCAGGGTGGTTTTTCCCGCGTCGGGGTGAGAGATTATCGCAAATGTGCGCCGCCTTTTTATTTCCTCTTTAAAATCCATATAGGTCTCCATTCTGTCGCCAAAGCGACCGCACAAATTACAGATGAATTTTCGGTATCGCTTTGCCACGATTCGGGGTTGGGTACCAAATCGCGAAAATTCGAGGTGTGAACGCATGAAGCTCCATAGAGATAAACGTTAATTCACGCTAAAACACCTGTGTTTCCGGTATTTGAGATTAGCCCATAATACCCCATTATCAACTATTTATTTTACCATAACACACTGTTTTTGTCAATAATTTAGCCAGAGAAAAAGGGGCGCGAAGCAAAAGGTGATGTTCTTGACGGAGAATTTGAAAAGTGCCATTAAGTGTGAGTGTCGCATTTGACCGGTCAAACGCATTACGGGCTCCCAAACTCATATAACGACAGAAAGAGAGAACAAATCGGTTTGTAGCCGAAATGCCCTCTCTTTTTCTGTTGTTTTTTAGTTTAGAGTTATGAGGTTATGCTCCACCGTTATGAGCTTGGGTAAACCCAAGCGTTATGATATGATTGCCCATCAAACATTAAACTTGGCGAAGCCAATCATAACGATACGAAGTATCTCATAACTCATAACTTGCCCTTGGGGCAATCATAGTTTAGCGTGCTTCTCCGTTTCGAGAAGCACGCTAAGCCGCGAGCGCCCCTATAAATATTTTTCAGTTTGAAAAGCTCATTTGGGAAAATGCCTTTTTCGTTACGTGTCTGACAAAAACAATAGCAAGCACGAGAGCCACGAGCTCCGCTAACGGGAACGATAGCCAGATCAGGTCGACAATTCCCGTGAGCGAAAGCAAAAATGCCGCGGGAATGAGAACCACGAGCTGTCTTATCATACTGAGATACAAGCTGTATATGCTTTTTCCAAGAGCCTGGCAGGTTGAGGAGCAGATAATCGAGATTCCCGCAAACGGGAAACAAATGCTGATCAGGCGCAACGCCGGTTTTCCAAGCGCGAGCATGGCTTCTCCGGCATTGAAAATCGAAAGAAGCGCGCCGGGGAAAAGCTGGAAAACGAGAAGTCCGAGGATCATATACCCAACCGCCAGAGCCATCGAAAGCTTCATTGCGGCAAGTATTCGCTCTTTTTTATTTGCCCCGTAGTTATAAGCGATTATCGGAATCATTCCGTTGTTAAGACCGAAAACGGGCATAAAGATAAAGCTTTGAAGCTTGAAGTAAACGCCGAAAACGTTAACCGCTTCCGTGGAAAAGGCGTAAAGAATATTGTTCATGGAAAGCGTCATAAGCGAGCCTATTGCCTGCATAAGAACGCTTGGAATTCCTATTATGAGCATGTCCTTTATAACGCGGAGCTTGGGTATAAAATTCTTCAAAATCAGCTTGATTTCCTTGTTACAGACAAGGTTAAGCGTGATTCCTATGGTGGCGGAAACCATCTGTCCGATAACGGTGGCGATAGCTGCGCCGGCAATACCGAGCGCGGGAAGCCCGAACATTCCGAAAATGAGAATGGGGTCAAGAATAATATTGATTACAGCACCCGACAGCTGCGTTACCATACTTAATATGGATTTTCCCGTTGATTGAAGCAGGCGCTCCGCGAAAATCTGCACGAAAACACTGACAGCGCCAATAGAGACTATCGAGAGATATTCTACACTGTAAGTATAAAGAAGTCCGGCGTCTCCGACCTGCGCCTCAATAAAGGGGCGCACAGCAAAGAGTCCGAAAAACAAAAACGGCAAGTACCCTGCCAAAAGAAGCGTCAAGCCCTGACCGGCAATAAGGTTTGCCCTCTTAAAATCCTTTTGACCGAGAGCACGCGAGAGAAGCGCGTTCATACCGACCGCAAGACCGACGGCAACCGCAATTATTAAGTTCTGAATGGGAAAGGCAAAGGTCAGAGCACCCGTTCCTGCAATGTTGTCGTACTTGGCGACAAAAACCGAGTCAACGATATTGTAAAGCGCCTGCACGAGCATTGATATGATTATGGGCACGGAAATCGAAATGAGGAGCTTCGGCACTCTCTCCGTTCCCATTTTGTTTTCTTTTATATTTTCCATAAGTCCTGTTTATTTTCCGTAGGTGAGTATTTTTTCAAGCATAAGCTTTGCTTCGTTCTGGAGCTTTTCATTGCCTGATTCGAGATATCCTCTGACGCGCAGGCAAATCACGGTGTCCTCCGGTAAGTCCGAAAATCCGGGAAGCGCGGCAAAGGGCGTTGAATGAAGATAGATTGCACCCGTGTCGTAATATTCGTGGCTTCCCAGCGAAGAGTAGCCTTCAAGATTCTCGAAATATTGCGTTCCTTCAAATTTATATTGGAATTCATTATAAAGGGTGCTTGAAAGGAAGAAAAGGTAGTAGTCGCTCTTTGATATAATGTTGTTAAAGGTCGTGTTGTTGTTCGTTATCAGATGGTAATTGACTTCAATTTCGTCGTCCTTTTCCGCCTCTTCTATTTCCGCCGAGGAGAGCATAAACAAATCAAGCAGCGAGATGTTGGTTTCTCCGTCACCGTTAGCGTCGCGCGAAACTTGCAGAAGCGAGGAGCAAAACTTCATATATTCGACCTCGCCGTTTTCTGTTTTGTGCGAAATTTCCTTCGGGCCCGCGTAAACTACGAATGAGTCGTAGCTTGTTTTTCCGCACATCTGTAAAGAGCAAACCGTGATGGCAAAAACCAAAAAAAGCGCGATTATGCTGTGCCACTTATAGTGATACCAGAAGTTGTCGAGCCAAGCGAGAAAGCCGTTTTTCTTTATTGTAATATCGGGGCTTGCCTCGTAGGGCTCGTCCCGAAAATTTCTTTCGTTCATAAAAATCCTTTCACGGCTGAAAATCAGCCGAAGCTTAATTCAACCCATTGTATCATATAGCGCGACACCCATTCAAGAGCAATTTGTAAACAAATGAGGAAAACCGCGGTTTTGACCTCGGTTTCCCTCAAAATTTATTCTTTTAATAGATAAAGCTTTATACTTCCGGTTTCATAGTCGGGTAGCAAGTCAAAAACAACTGAGTGTTGTTTTTACGCAGCGAAACCGCAGGGAGCAACGAGCTGAAGGAGAGGTTAATCCTCGACACGCAGCGACTATAGGGCGGTGGAGGGGCTCGGTACGTGGGTGATGGTAGCTTTAAGCCTCAGGTTTCATAGTCGGGAACAACAGTACATCACGAATTGAAGCCGAGTCTGTAAGAAGCATAACGAGTCGGTCAACGCCGAAGCCAAGTCCGCCTGTGGGGGGCATACCGTATTCAAGCGCGGTGATAAAGTCGGTATCAACCTCTGCCTTGCAGTTCGGCTCTTCCTTGCGCTTTGCCTCAACCTGACGCTCGAATCTTTCCTTCTGGTCGATAGGATCGTTAAGCTCGGAGAATGCGTTTCCGAATTCCATGCAGTTGATAAAGTATTCAAATCTTTCGGTAAATGCGGGATTTGAGGGCTTTTTCTTTGCAAGGGGGCTGTTTTCAACGGGATAGTCGTAAATGAAGGTGGGCTGAATGAGCTTGTCCTCGACGTAAGCGTCAAAGAGCTCGATAAGCACAGTTCCCTTCGTTGCGTCAGCGGGAACTTCAACGTGCATTGCCTTTGCAACCTCGCGCGCCGCCTCGTCGCTTTCCCATTCGTTATAATCTACGCCTGCATATTTCTTAACTGCTTCAACCATGGTAAGACGCTCCCAGTGTCCGAGGTCTATTTCGTTACCCTGGTAGGTAATCTTGGTGTCACCGCAGATTTCCTTTGCAAGCATCTTGTAAAGGTCTTCAACGAGGTCCATCATTCCGTAATAATCAGTAAATGCCTCGTAAAGCTCGATTGTGGTAAATTCGGGGTTGTGCTTGGGGTCCATTCCCTCGTTTCTGAATATTCTTCCAACCTCGTAAACCTTGTTCATACCGCCAACGATAAGACGTTTGAGGTAAAGCTCGGTTTCAATGCGGAGATACATATCCATATCGAGAGTGTTGTGGTGGGTTATGAAGGGGCGCGCCGAAGCTCCGATTTCAAGGGGCGTGAGTATGGGCGTGTCAACTTCAAGATATCCGCGGCTGTCAAGGAATTCTCTTG
This sequence comes from Eubacteriales bacterium, assembly GCA_045656725.1. Lineage (GTDB taxonomy): Bacteria > Bacillota > Clostridia > Oscillospirales > CAG-272 > UBA1740. The sequence continues at coordinate 11,608 of JAZORS010000088.1, forward strand.
TGAGTTTAAGTATTTTAGAGCGCTTGATAAAGGTGTCCTTAACCTCGGGGTTGACGATAAGGTCAACGTATCTCTGTCTGTATCTCTGCTCGACGTTGGTAAGGCCGTGGAACTTTTCGGGCAGGGGAAGAAGAGACTTTGCAAGCAGGGTTATCTTCTTTGCGTGAACGGAAACCTCTCCTGTTCTTGTGCGGAAAAGATTACCTTCAACGCCGACAATGTCGCCGATATCCCATTTTTTGAATGCCGCGTAATCCTCTTCTCCGAGGTCGTCGCGCGAGGTGTAGAGCTGGATTCTTCCCTCTCCGTCAAGCACGTGAGCAAAGGATGCCTTGCCCATAACGCGTCTTGCAACCATTCTTCCTGCGATGCGAACGGTCATTTCCTCGCCGCTTTCGGCAAGCTCCGCTTCACGCGCGGTAAATGCGGCAATTGCCTCGGTGCTTACCGCGGTAACGTCGTAGCTCGTTATTTCAAAGGGGTTTTTGCCCGCTTCGACGAGAGCTTGAAGCTTCTCGCGGCGAACAACCAATTCGTTAGTTGAGTTAATCTGATTTTCGTTTGCCATAGCCGTCTCCTGTTATTTTGCTCTTTTTACGTCAAGGACTCTCAGGTGCTGAATCTTTATTCCCTCAACGGTGACCTCGTCGCCTGCTCTTGCTCCGAGAAGCTTCTCGCCGATGGGCGAGGAATCGGAAATTTTGCCGTTCTGCGGGTCGGTTTCGTACGAGCCGACGATATGATAGGTAAACTCGCGGTTTCTTTCCACATTAAAAACGCTAACGATAGAGCCGACGCTGACAACGCTTTCGTCTATTTGCGACTCGTCAATAATCTCTGCGTTCGCAATCATTTCTTTGAGCTCGGCAATGCGCGCGTGGATTTTTCCTTGCTCCTCTTTTGCCTCGTCGTATTCGCTGTTTTCCGAAAGGTCGCCGAAGGAGCGCGCGGTGGAAATGTCCTTTTTGTTTTCTTCGGCGCGTACGTTTACAAGATAATCGAGCTCGTCTTGAAGCGCCTTGAAGCCCGCGGGGGTATAGGTCTTTTTCTCTGCCATTTTAAATATCTCCAATATATGTTAATCTTTTTTATTTCGAATTTATGAGGTATAAGATTTCCGCTTTTGCCGCCGCCATTTGCTCGTCACCCTCGGTGTTCGCGACTGTTATGTCCGGCGTGATTCCGACTCCGTGGTAATTTACTCCCGACGGGGGATTGTAATAAGCGACGGTGAGGGTTATCGCGGAGCCGTCAGAGAATTTGTAGGTGTTCTGCATAATTCCCTTGCCGAAGCTTTGCTCTCCGACGATTGTCGCTCGGAAGAAGCCCATATCCGAGAAATCTCTGATAGCCGCGGTGAAAAGCTCCGCGGCAGATGCCGTGCCGCCGTTACACAAAACGACGGTGGGAAGAGAGAGCGAGTGCTCGCTTTTTGAAACCTCGTCTTTTTTATAGTCGTTTGTGAAGCTCGCGATGGTCGTGCCCTTTGGGGCTATATAATCCAGCATATCCGTGACGGTTGCAAGATAGCCGCCGCCGTTCGAGCGCAGGTCGTAAACCACGCCCCTGACTCCGTTTTCCGAGAAGGAATCAACGATATCCTTAAACTGACTGAATCCCGATTCCTTAAAGCCCGTTATCGTTACGTAGGCAATACCGTCCTCGATTGTGCAAAAAACGGATTCCTCGGTTATTTTCGTGCGCTTTACGTCAAATTCAAGCTCTTTTCCCTCTCGGAGAACTCCGATTTTAACGAAGGTATTTTCTTCTCCGCGGATTGAGCTTACCGCCTCGTTGTATCCGATATCGGATACGTTTTTGCCGTCAACGGACACGATAAGGTCGTCGGGAAGAATTCCCGCCTCCTCTGCTCCTGAGCCCGAGTGAATCTTCACTACCGTTATAACGCCGCCGTCCTCGGAGTACCTGACGGTGACGCCGATACCGACAAACGAGCCGCTCATTGATGAAACGTAGTCCTTGTATTCGTTCTTCGTTCTGTAAATGGAATATCTGTCACCGACGGTTGAAACGTAAGCCCTGATAAGCGCATCCGTTACCTCCTCGGGCTCGGAAAGCTCCGTGCTTTCATAATGGTTTTCGAGAAACTCCGCGGCACATTCCTTTGCTTTTTCAAAGGCGGACGGCATATCTTCTACGAATTTTGCAAAAAATACGTTTTCGAGGCTTCGCATCTTTGAGATTAAAAAACGCGGAAAGCTCCACGCGTCGAGATAATCCGATGCATATTCAAAGCCCTCGTCCTCTGCCGAAGATATCGTCGCGAGAAGCTCATCCTTCGGAAGAATATCAGCGCTTCCGCCAAAGCTTTGGCACGAGCAAAGACCGATGAGCAACGAAAGGGTGAGCGCAAGAGCCAAAACAAAGGATAAAAGCTTTTTTGATTCAAAATTTTTCATTTTAAGTTCCATTGTGAACAATAGTTTAGCCGTAAGGGAGTCGAACTCCCTTACGGCAGGCGCAAAGAAGCGTTTGCTTCAAGCTCCGATTAAGTTTTCTTTTTAGTATACTCTATTCGTTTTGAGAAATCTGTCGAAATCAGGCCTTAAAATTTAGTGGGCTTGCTCGTCAGGTATTTTTTAACCATAAGAGCGACCTTAAAGGTTATCGCATGGTCGAAATCTCTTAAATCAAGACCGGTCATTTTTCTTATTTTTTCAAGACGGTAAACGAGGGTGTTTCTGTGAACGAAAAGCTTTCTTGAAGTTTCGGAAACGTTAAGATTGTTCTCAAAGAAGCTCTGGACCGTCATAAGCGTTTCACGGTCAAAGGATTCAAGCGAGCCCTTCTTAAATACTTCTCCGAGGAAAATCTCGCAAAGGGTGGTCGGGAGCTGATAAATAAGGCGACCGATGCCGAGATTTTCATAAGATATAACGGGCTTTTCAACGTCAAAAACCTTTCCGACTTCAAGGGAGATTCTTGCTTCCTTGTAAGCTCTTGCGAGGTCTTTGAGGTTTCCGACTATTGAGGAAATACCGATGAGCACCTTTGCCCCGAATTCTCCCGAAACGGTTTCGTGAAGCTCGTTAGCGAAATTCACAAGAGCCTCCGCGCTGTCAGCGGACTCAACCTCTTTCACGATAACGATGTCCTGCTCGCTGATGCTGATAACAAAATCACGTGCCTTGTCGGTAACGATGTTCTGTATAATCTCGTAAGGCGGCGTTGCGGTTGCGCCCTGGAATTTAACGACAACAACTGCGCGCGCCTCGTCGTTTGAGAAATGAAGCTCGTTAGACTTTATGTAAATGTCGCTGGGGAGTATATTGTCCAGAATGATGTTTTTTATGAAAGAGCTCTTGTCGTATTTTTCGTCATAAAGCTTTTTGATGTTGGAAAGGGCGATGGCGAGCATTTGAGAGGATTTTTGCGAGTGTACGTCGCCGCCTTCAACAAAGACGATTGCTTCGTTCTTTCCCTCACCGGAAATGTATCTGTAAGTGTATCCTTCATAAACCATTCCGTCCTTTGAAAAAGCGAGCTCCTCGCGGATTCGCTGACGCGATTCGCCTATTCTCGAAAGGTCGCTTGAAGCAATTATGATGCCGCTTTCGTCAATGACGCCGACGGTGCGTCCGATAACCTCTTTCATCTGATGGATTATAGTTTGATAAAGTTTGTTTGACATAAATAAGGAACTCCAATCAAAAACAACTTGTTTTGTACTCACTGGCGACTGTGCTTAAAGAGAAAAGTGCACGTGAAATCAATATGATCTCACGCGTCTTTTTATGCAATTTGTAAATACTGTACTATATTTTAAACTATCTTTTGACATTTTTCAATAGTTTTTTCAAAAAAAGTCAAAAAATATACAAAAAAGTTACTACCCCTTTGTGCAATTTGCATTTTGCATAGAAAACTCTACAAAAACGAACAGAGCAAGAATAAATCCGCTCCGTGAAAGCGGAGATTAAAATAAGAAGCTCCTGCGGCAGAATAGAAGCATCTACCACCGTGTGTCTGCGGTAGAGGAGTATGAAATTGAATATACCCACCAACATGAAAAGGACAGAGAATTTTTACGTTCTCTGTCCTTTTTTCTTGACAAGCACTGCATTTGTAGACACAAATACCTTTTTAGTTATGAGTTATAAGGATTGCTTGTGCTCACCGTTATGATGTGATCGCCCGTTTACTTCAAGCTGTGCCGAAGGCACATCATAACTTGGCGTAGCCAATCATAACTTTAAACTCGCCGTAGGCGATCATAACTGCGTAACTGCTTTATGGCAGGTACGCCGCGGCAGGAGTTTTTTGGATTGTTCAAAAGTGTGCCCGCGTTAAAGCTCTTTGGCGTAGGAAATTGCCGAAAGCACGTAAAGCGGCGCGGTTTCGCAGCGCAAAATTCTCGGCCCGAGATTGGCAAGAGAAAGCCCCGCCTCTTTTGCCGCAAGACATTCCTCCGGGGAAAAGCCGCCCTCTGCGCCGATAACGGCGGAAATTGTGCCGGCGCCGCTGTTTTTTTCAAGAAGCGTTTTCAGCGACTCCGTGCCCTCGCCCTCGTAGCAGAAAAGCGCAAGCTCGCTTTTTGTCGCCTCACTTATTGCCGCTTTGAACGGGAGGGGCTGTGTCACCGTCGGCACCTTTGCTCTGCCGCACTGCTTTGCGGCCTCCTCTGCAATTTTTGAAAGGCGCGCGTTTTGCTTTTCCGCTTTTTCCGGCTGCGGCTTTTTGATGCAGCGCGAGGATTCAAACGGAACGATGCGCGAAGCACCCAGCTCAACCGCTTTCTGTATTACAAGTTCAAGCTTGTCGCCCTTTGGATAAGCAACGAAAAGCGTTATTTCAACAGGGGATTCCGCGCGGCTTTTTGCGCTTGAAAGAATTTCGCATTCGCAGATTTCATCTCTTATACGGGTAAGACGGCACAGATATTCACAGCCCTCTCCGTCGCAAACGGTTATTTCGTCACCCACTGCCATTCGCAAGGAGCGCGCGATATGACGGGCGCTGTCACCCTTAATTACTACCGCACCCTCTGAAAAGTCGGGTGCTTCGGCAAAAAATCTTGGCATAATTTTACCTGCTTCAGAATTTATTTTCGCTTCTTGTTTAAAGCTTTTTAACGAGAATTGCAAGCCAATCGTTTTCGTTTTCCTCTCGGATTATTGTGAATCCGGCAGATCTTGCCGCCGCTCTAACCTCGTCTGCTCTCGGCGCGATTATTCCGGAAAGAATAAGGGGCGCACCGTCTTTAAGATAATCTCCGACGTCGGGAAGCATACGGATAAGGATATCCGCAACGATATTGGCAACGCAGAAATCGTATTTGCCGCGGCTTCTGTCAACGCCTGAAAGAAGGTCCGATATTCCGACGGTGACGTTCCTGCAACCGTCTGCCTCCGCGTTTTCCTTTGCTACTTTAACGGCAACGGGGTCTATATCGTAGGCATTGCAGTGGGATGCGCCAAGCTTTGAGGCGCAAATCGAAAGTATGCCCGAGCCCGTTCCGAGATCGAGGAAAAGCTCTCCGCCAAGGAGCTCGTCCTGCATCAGCTTAATGACGAGGCGCGTGGTTTCGTGAGTGCCTGTGCCGAACGCCATTCCGGGATCCATTCTGACAATTACCTCACCGTCCTTTGCCTCGTATTTCTCCCAGGCGGGAACAATGGTTACCCGTCCGAGAGGGATGGGCGTGTAATATTTTTTCCAGGCTTCCGCCCAATCGTCCTCGGAAAGACCGACAACCGATATATCCGCCTCGACTTCAAGCGAGGTAAAGCGGTCTTTAAGAAAAGAAACGTATTCGAGGGTGTTCTTTTCCTCCGGAACGAAGATTGAAACCTTTGCGTGCGTTTTGTCGCTGTTTAAAATTGAATCGTCAACGAGGTCGCCGTACATTCCGTTTAAGGTAAAATCGCTGTAATCCTCAATCATAAGGCCGTTGTCGAGCATGCTCATAACAGCCGTGACTGTTTCAAGATCCTCGGTTTTGATTTTTACACTGACCTGATTCCAATTGCCTGACATTTTATATTCTCCAATCGCTCTTTTCGTATTTCTCTTTTGCTTCTTTGATATTCTTCTCTATTTCGAGAAGAAGCAAATCTTTGTTTTCAAAACGTTTTTCTTCTCTTATAAAGTCGAGAAGGTGGATTCTTACGCGCTCTCCGTATATCTCTCCCGAAAAGTCGAGAATAAAGGTTTCCGCGTGCGTTTCTCTTTCTCGGAAGGTGGGGCAAGAACCGATATTGGTAAGACCCGTGTAAAAATTATCACCGATTTTTATTCTCGAAAGATAAACGCCTCTTGAAATGTCGCGGCAGCTGTCGGGTAAAGAATTGTTTACGGTTGGAATTCCGAGCTTGCGGCCTAGCGAAAGACCGCGCTCAACCCTCGCGTCAAAGAAAAACGGTGCGCCTAGAAGCTCATTTGCTTCGCTGACGCGGCACGAGGTGAGCAGTTTTTTAATCATGGTGGTGGATATTTTCTCACCGCGGAAGCTTTCGTCGGGAACGGTTATTGCCTCACCGCCGCCATCTTTCATAAGACGTCCAAGGTCACGGGCGTTTCCATTTGCGCCCTTGCCGAAGCGAAAATCCTCGCCGCTGACCGCAACGCGGCAGGCGAGGGAATCTATTAAAATGTTATTTACGAACTCCTCGGGAGAAAACGAGGACAGCTCGGAAAAATCCGCAAGATAAACGCGCTCGACACCGAGCGAGCCGAGAAGCTCGCATTTTGCCTCTGTGGAATAAAGGCGCGAGGGAGAGCCCTTTATTTCCTTGCATTCGGAATAAAAGGTGAAAACCGAGAGTAAAAGCCCTCTTTTTTTTGCTTCATCCCTCGCTCTTTTTATAAGAGCTCTGTGCCCAAGGTGCACTCCGTCAAAAAAGCCGAGCGCAACGACGGATGGCGCTGTGCCGAAATTTATTCCCTTTTTAAATTCTATGATATCCAAGGCGCACCTCCGTTCTTTCTTTCTTACATATTATACAACCGCAGAGCAAAAAAGTCAACTGCCGTATAATTCCCCAAAAAACCGCCGATAATTTTAAATATTTAATTTGACAAAACGGGTAACGTGTGGTAAAATATGTATGCATGAAAAAACGGAGTTTTCCAAATCGATGCCAAGCATTACCGAAAATTCATTTAAAATTTGCGCAGTCGCCATCGGCGACGGAATGGAGGTTTTTTATGAAGCTGAATTACAAAAGAACAATACTTGTCGGTTTTGCGTTCTTTCTTATAAGCGCATTCTGGCAGGCGTATGACACGATAATTCCTCTTGTTCTGACAAATCATTACGGTATGCCGCAGGATTTATCGGGACTTATAATGTCTGCGGATAACGTTCTGGCGGTGTTTATGCTCCCGATTTTCGGAGCGCTTTCGGATAAGATCACCTCAAGATTCGGAAGAAGAACGCCCTTTATCGTTGTCGGAACGGTTCTCGCTATAATTTTCTTCGGACTTCTTTTTATAATCAACGCGAATCAGCTCAACGAGATTTTAGCATCCAATATTCCCACCTTGCGCCAGGAAGCGGATGCGCTTCTTGAAATGGCGGACGCGAGCAAAGACCCGGCGCTTAAAGAGCTTGCAAACGAAAAGCTTGCGGCTGTTCAGGAAATGACGATGCAGATAACGAAAAATAACGTGGGAACACTCATAGCGTTCATTGTCGTTTTGCTTCTCACCCTCATTTCTATGGCAACCTTCCGTTCCCCCGCGGTGGCGCTTATGCCCGACGTAACGGTTAAACCGCTTCGCTCCAAGGGTAACGCGATAATCAACCTTATGGGCGCGGCAGGCGGCATTATCGTTCTTGTTTTCGGTATGATTTTCAAAACATCGGGCCGTCCTTATATGGAGCTTTCAGGTTACATTTTCGCTGTTTGCGCTCTTATGGCAACGGCGCTTGTCGTATTCATCTTTACCGTTAAGGAAAGAAAATGGGTTGCTCTTATGGAAGAGGAAACGGAAAAATACGGCATTGAGGAAAAGGCTGAGAATGTTCCTCTTGAAAACAAAAAGCTTTCAAAGCCGGAGTTTATTTCCTTGATACTCATACTCGCATCTGTTGCGCTCTGGTATATAGGATATAACTCGATAACGAGCAAGTACTCCGTTTACGCGTCAAACGTTCTTCATTTTGATTATAACGCAACCTTGATAATAGCGCAGGCGGCGGCAATCTGCTCGTATATTCCCGTCGGTGTCCTTGCATCGAAGATAGGCAGAAGAAGAAGTATTCTTATCGGAGTTGCAATGCTTGCAACCTCGTTCCTTTCCGCCACCTTTATAACCTCCTCGTCAAGCCCTGTGTTTATGTACGTGGTGTTCATTCTTGCCGGTATCGGCTGGGCAACTATAAACGTAAACTCGTTCCCGATGGTTGTTGAGCTTGCAAAGGGCGGTGACGTCGGAAAATATACCGGTTATTACTACACGGCATCGATGTCCGCGCAGATAATAACGCCTATTCTTTCCGGCTTCCTCATTGAAAGAGTGTTCGGTTGGTCGATATTCTTCCCCTATGCCGCGTTCTTTGTTGCTTGCTCGTTCATAACTATGTATTTCGTTAAGCACGGTGATGCCAAGGCGGAAAAGGCAGATGCTCTTGAAGCTCTCGGCGGCTCTGACGATTAAAAGATAACGCTATAACCGAAAAAACAGGCAGGTGCATTGTTAAAAACACAGTGCCTCTGCCTGAAATAATTTATAAATTCAGAGGTTTATTTTATGCAGTGGTGGCACATTTTGCTTATATGCATCGGCGCGCTTTCTGTTTTTGCCTTTGCTCTTTTTATATTTCTTATGAAGCCGAGCGCTAAACGCCGCGGACAAATGGCGGCTTTTTCAAACGTAAGATACGCGCACCGCGGCCTTCACGGAAACGGCATTGCCGAGAACTCAATGTCGGCATTTCTTGCGGCAAAGAAGGCGGGCTACGGAATTGAGCTTGACGTGCGTCTTTCAAAGGATGGCGAGCTTGTGGTTTTTCACGACGACGACCTTTCGCGTGTTACGGAATTCCGGGGGCTCGTTTGCGAGAAAACCTACGCGGAGCTTTCCGAAATGAAGCTTTCGGGCACGGAGGATACGGTTCCTCTTTTCAAAGACGTTCTTCGCGCCGTTGACGGCAAGGTGCCGCTTCTCGTTGAGCTTAAAGAAGCCGAGGGCTCGTACGGAGTAGCCGAGGCGGCAGTCAAAATCCTTCGTGAATACGACGGCCCTTACATTATAGAGTCCTTTAATCCGCTTTCTCTTGCGCGCGTTAAGAAAATCGCGCCTGAGGTTTTGCGCGGCATACTTTCACAGCATTTTACGAAGGATGAAAAGTATAAGGGAATAAAGTTTTTCCTTTTACAGCATCTTTGCCTTAATTTCCTCTCTCGCCCCGATTTTGTGGCGTATAATTTCAGGCACGCGAAAATGCCCGCGTTCCGCCTTGCAAAGGCATTCGGCACGCCCTGCCTTGCCTGGACCACGGAGTCGGAGGAGGACGATGCCGCGGCAGTTAAATCGGGCTTTGACGGAATAATATTCCAGTATTATACCCCGGAGCTTAAAGTTACGGATAAAAGGAGCAAAAAATGAGATTTCCCCTTGTAGCTACCTGCCTTTTCGGCTTGGAGCATCTTCTCGGTGAGGAGATAGACGCCCTCGGATACGAAAGAATATCCACAATGGACGGCAGAGTTACCTTTCTCGGTGACGAGGAGGCGGTTGCTCTTTCTAACGTGTTTTTGCGCTACGCGGAGCGCGTATACATTAAGGTCGGCTCTTATCGCGCGGAAAGCTTCGAGGAGCTTTTTGAGGGCGCAAAGGCGCTCCCGTGGCACGATTTTATTGGAAAACGCGATGCGTTCCCCGTCAAGGGCCACTCTATAAAATCCAAACTCTTTTCAGTACCCGACTGTCAGGCAATAATAAAAAAAGCGGTCGTCACCTCTATGGCGGCGCGCTACGGAATCAGTATTTTTCCCGAGGACGGCGTTAAATATCAGATAGAATTCTTCCTTTTTAAGGACGAGGTGACTCTTATGATTGACACGTCGGGAGTTCCCTTACATAAAAGGGGTTACAGAAAGGAATCAAACAGCGCGCCGATAAGAGAAACCCTTGCCGCCGCCATTGCCGCGTATTCGCGGCCGAGAGAAGAGGTGCTATTCTGGGACCCGCTTTGCGGAAGCGGAACTATCGCTATCGAGGCGGCTATGATGATGCGAGGTATTGCGCCCGGCGCGAACAGAAGCTTTGCTGCGGAGAGCTTTCCTTTTATAGATAAGTCAAGATGGCTCGACGCAAGAGAAATGGCTAAAGAGGGCGAGCGCGAATCCGGCTTCGAGGTCTTTGCCTCTGATATAGACAAAAACGCGGTGGCTCTCACGGAAAGAAACGCAAGGGCGGCAGGCGTCGGCTCGACGGTCAAGACGTTTATCAGGGATTGCAGAGAAATTTCAGCTCCCGGCAGGCGAGGCACGATTGTAACCAACCCCCCGTACGGAGAACGGCTTGGCAGTATTCGCGAGGTCGAGCGGCTTTATCGGGATATGGGGCGGCATTTTCAGTCGCTTTCTCCCTGGCAGGTTTACATTATCACCTCGCACGAGGGCTTTGAGCGACTTTACGGAAAGCGCGCGGATAAGATAAGAAAGCTTTATAACGGAATGATTCCCTGCTATCTTTATCAGTATTTTAAACGGTAGACAAAAACCGAACCCCCTTAATTCGGCACTTGTCATTTTTGCAAAGTCTGATTTGCTAAATTTTTATTATTGAAACTCTTTTGTAACATAAATTTAATAATATTAATGTAAACTATAAATAAAAAATGCAAAACCAAAAGGGCTTTGCAAGTTAAATTCACAGCTGAAAGGCAAAAATTATGAAAAAGAAAATAATCAGCTTGCTGCTTATTGTTACTCTCATGTTTGGCACGCTCTCAATGAGCTCGTGCTATTTTCTCGGAGATAAGCTCGGCTCACTCGGCTCGCTCGGCAATTCGGGCGGTGACACAACGATAAACGTTACGGGCGGAGATAATTACGATATAACGATAAACACCCAGGAGTCACAGGATATAATCGCGGCTTCAAAGGCGCTCCTTTCCTCCGTCAGCATAATCTGTAAATTCACTAAATTTTCGGGGCTTTCAATTGGCGGCGGAAATCATAAGGAAGATTATTATTCTGCCGGCTCGGGCGTTATATATAAGCTTGACAAGGAGCATGGAGCGGCGTATATTATAACTAATTATCACGTCGTTTTCGATTCCGAGGCAAACACGGCAAATCATATAAGCAGTGATATAAGCGTTTATCTTTACGGACAGGAATATACCAATTACGAAATGAAGGCGACCTACGTTGGCGGCTCTATGCTCTACGACCTTGCCGTTCTTGAAATCAAGGACAGCACCGTGCTTATGGAAAGCGCGGCTATGAGCGCGAATTTTGCCGATTCCGACGAGCTTGCGGTTCTTGAAAAGGCAATAGCCGTCGGAAACCCCGAGGGCAAGGGTATTTCCGCAACCGTCGGATATATCAACGTTGACAGCGAGTATATAACGATGACGGCATCTGATTCGCAAACGACAATGGAGCTTCGCGTTATAAGAACGGACGCGGCGGTTAACCACGGAAATTCGGGCGGCGGACTTTACAATGCCGAGGGCGAGATTATCGGTATCGTAAACGCGAAAATGGCAGACGACTCGATAGACAATATCGGATACGCCATTCCCTCGAACGTTGCAAGAGCTGTGGCTGACAATATTATTTACTACTGCGCGGGCGGTGAGCGCGAGAACGTATACAGAGTTCTTCTCGGAATTACCGTTAAGGTGCGCGAATCCTTTACCGAATACGATAACGAAACAGGCAAGATAAAAAAGCGTGAGGTGATCAGCGTTGATTCAATAAATGCTGACTCTGCCGCCGGTGCTTATCTCAATATCGGTGACGTTATCAATTCCATTACGATAGACGGAACGCGTCACGAGGTAACGCGCCTTTTCCACGTCGTTGACAGCATGCTTGACGCAAGAGTGGGCTCAACGGTGGTAATCAATATTACAAGAGGGGATCAGACGATAGATGTAACGGTTCCGATTCTTGGATCTATGCTTACTGCATGGGGTTGATTTGGGCATAACCGAATAAAAAACAGAGTGGTATTGTTTAACACAGTGCCACTCTTTATACTTTCTGCGAACCTGATTATATTAAGGTTGAAAACCTGCGGTTTTCTTCGATTTATTATAGTTTTTTATTCTAGCTCCGTTTTCGCGCTCTGCCGTACAAAGTACGCCTACGCCCGCGAAGAACGAAGCTTTCTGCACCAAATCTCACTCGCCCGACGGTGACCTTTGGGCATAAACGAATAAAAAATGGGGGTGCTATTTTAAGAAATAGTGCCCCTTTGCAGAAAACTATTCCTTCACCGGAGTAAATAAAAAGGACAAAACCCACCTCTGCGGTGGGTTTTGTCTATCTAAATTATAAGCTGCCGGGAATTAAGCGCTTTCGTCCTCAAGGAATCCAAAAGGATCAAAATTCTGCTTGAACTGAGCGTTACTAGAGTCTGGCTTGGATGCACTAATAACATCATCTCCAACTGAGAGAAACTCTAGATTGAGTGACTCGTAATTCTTCACGATAAACCCTCCTGAAATATGTATATGCATAAAACACGCATACGTATAATAATGTATATTCATTATACACTGTCAATTATGAATTGTCAAGTATTTTTTTCAAAAAAAGATGTTTTTTGTGAATTTTGCCGAAATTTGATAGAAAATTATAAAAATATTCCGAAAAATTACGCTTTTATACAAGCTAAAAACAATAAATTTGCAACACAAAAGAAAATACTACGTGCTTTTGCATATCTCGCACGCGAACCGTATATCGCATTGTGTAGCAATATATCGCAAATCCCGCAAGAAATTTATATCGCTGCGTGATGCTCTTAACGGAGTATCACGCTTTATGCCGCGGCCTTTTTAACACAAAAATCTACATTTTATTATATATTATAAAAAGCTTTTCTGTGCGGCTCGCTTTTTGTGGCTTTTGGCTTGACTTATGTTGATTATGCGTGATAAAATATATCTATATAAAAAGTTCTTGCCTTTGATATTCATACAGGAGCTTGTTTTAGTAAGATATAAGATTTTGGAGGCAAAATGGAGCCATACGCAATCGCGCTTACCGTTTTGGGCGGTACTCTTGTTTTTTTGTTTTTCGCGGCAGTCGCGTTTGCATATAGACAGGCGTTTTATTCTAACAGAAAAAAGACGCGTGACCCATACCGCACGCTTGATTTGGTAAAGGGCTTTGAGGTGGCGCGCGAGGATTGCCGGAAGAAGATAGACCGTCTTTATTCGCTTCCGTCGGAAAAAATCGAGATCACCTCGCGTGACGGATTGAAGCTTTCCGCAAGATTTTATAAGGGCAAGAACGGAGCACCGTATCACCTTATGTTTCACGGCTATAAAAGCACGCCCTTTCTTGATCTTCTCGGCGGCGGCGTGGAATTTACCAATAAGGGACATAACGTTATACTTGTTGACCAAAGGGCGCACGGAGATAGTGAGGGAAAGACGATTACGTTTGGCGTTCTTGAAAGCTATGACGCGCTCGATTGGATAAAATACACGGTGGAGCGCTTTGGCGAGGATATAGAAATCATACTTTTCGGTGTTTCGATGGGGGCGGCAACGGTGCTTTCGGCGCTTGAATTTCCGCTTCATCCGTCCGTCAGAGGCGTTATTGCGGACAGTCCGTTTTCCTCGCCCATGGAAATCATGCAATCCGTTGCGAAGAAAATGCACGTGCCGCCTCGCGTTTCCACCTTTCTTCTGCGGCCTGCCGCTCTTATTTTCGGCAGATTTCGGCTTGGGCGGCGCTCGGCAAAGAATGCAGTTAAAAACGCAGGCGTTCCTGTGCTCCTTATCCACGGCGACGACGACAGCTTCGTGCCGAGATATATGAGTGACGAAATATATAAATCCGCAAGGAGTGCGGGGCGGGATATAAGATATCTCGTTTTTCCGGGGGCGGACCACGTTATGAGCTACCTTACGGATATGGAGCGATATATAAGAGAGGTTAATATTTTTCTTAAATATGCGCTTGATAAAAAGAACACATAAAGGAGAAAAGACAGTGTACGAGCTTAAAATAGGAGAAAAAATCGAGGGCTTTGCAGTCACTCGGAAAACAGAGCTCCCTGATATAGCGGCAACTCTTTACGAAATGGAATACGAAAGGTGCGGCGCAAAGCTTGTTTTCCTTGACAGAGAGGACGAAAACAAGACCTTTTCCGTCGGATTCAAGACCGTGCCCGAAAACAGCACGGGCGTTTTCCACATAATTGAGCATTCCGTGCTTTGCGGCTCGAAAAAATACCCGACGAAAGAGCCGTTTGTAGAGCTTTTAAAGGGCTCTCTTAACACCTTCCTTAATGCGATGACCTTCCCCGACAAAACGGTTTATCCCATTTCCACGAGAAATCCGAAGGATTTTCTCAATCTTGCTGACGTTTATCTTGACGCGGTGTTCAATCCCGTTATGAAGGATGACGTTAACGTTTTCTATCAGGAGGGCTGGCGCAGAGAAATTTCGGATTCGGGCGAGCTCTCTTATAACGGAGTGGTTTATAACGAAATGAAGGGCGCGTATTCTTCCCCTGATGAGCTTGGCGAGTCAAGGGCAAACGCGATGCTTTTCGGGGATAGCTGCTACGGCTACGATTCGGGCGGAAATCCCGATGTGATTCCTGAGCTTACTTACGAGGAATTCGTTGCTTCGTATTCGAAATTCTATCATCCGTCAAACGCATATTTTTTCATTGACGGAACGCTTGAGCTTTCGGCAATTCTCGCCCTTATTTCCTCTTACATAAAGGATTACGAAAAATGCCCCGTTGATGCGGAAATTCCCGAAACCAAAGAGGTTTGTGTGCCGCGCGATACGGTTGAATTTGAGATATCCGACGGACAAAGCGAGGAAAACCGCACGCGTATTCTTAACAGCTATCTTGCGCAGAAATATGACGATTTTGTTTCCTCGGCCGCATTTGACGCGGCTCTTGATGCTATTGCGGGCACGAATGAAGCACCCTTGAAGCGCGCTATACTTGATTCGGGCCTTTGCGAAAAGCTTTCGTTTTATTACGGCGGCTCGCGCCTATACTATACCCTTTCCCTTGAATTCCAGAACGTGAAGGACGGACGGGGCGAGGAGCTTCTTTCGCTCTTTGAAAAAACGCTTTCGGATATACTTGATAAGGGCATTGATAAGGAGCATATCGAAGCGGCGATAAACCATATGGAGTTCAGCCAGCGCGAGAGGGATATGGGACGGCTGCCCCTCGGAATATTATATAATATTTCCGTTCTCGGAACTTGGCTCTACGGCGGCGACCCGGCGGCAACGCTTTCTTATACGGAGCTTTTCGGTAAACTGCGCGAGCTTATTCCTACGGGATATTTTGAGGACGTTTTAAGAGAGTATTTGCTTGAAAACAAAAACAAGGTTACACTCACCCTCAAACCCTCCGCAACACTCGGACAAAGACGCGCCGAGGCGGAAAAAGCATTCTTTGAAAAGGAGGCGATGGCTCTTTCCGAGGAAGAAAAGAAAGGAATAAAAGAAGAAAACCGCCTTCTCAATCTTCGTCAGAGCGCGCCCGACACGCCACAAGCGCTTGCAACTATTCCCTCGCTTTCCGTATCGGATATACCGAAGGAGCTTCGCGAAACACCGACCGAGGTGAGCGAGATAAACGGAGTGCCCGTTATAACCCACGATATGAACACGGGCGGAATCAGCTACACCGAGCTTTTCTTTGACGTGTCGGATACGGACACGTCCGATATGTATATGCTTCCTCTTTTCTCTGCTATGCTTACGAATTCTCCCGTCGGTGATAAGGATGCCTACGGCATGCAGAATCTCATTAAGCGCGAGCTTGGCGAGCTTGCCGTATCTCCTTTCGTTATGACAAGGGACGGGAAAGCAGGTCTTTATATAAAGCTTACCGCAAGCGCGCTTGACGGCAAGCGGCGCGAGCTTGTTTCAATCCTGAAAGAGATGCTTTATTCCGCGAAAATCGAGGACAAAAATACGCTCTCCGCATTTATCGCGCAAACGAAGCTTCGGCTCGAATCAAGCTTCACCGAGGCGGGTGATTCGGTGGGAACAGGACGCGCGCTTGCTATGTGCGATGCGGAATATGCGGTGCGCGAGTACGTATTTGGCTACGAATTTTATCAAAAAATCCGCAAGCTCACCGCAGCGGATGGCGAGGAGCTTGATTTGCTTCTTGAAAAAATGCGCGCTTTCTATAAAAAAGTATTCGTAAGAGAGCGCCTTACCCTTGCCTCCTCCGGCGCAAAGGACGAAGCCTTCCTTGATGGGCTTACCCTTGCCGTGAGAGCTTCGGGCGAAAACTTTACACCTGTTAAATACAAGCCGATAAAAGCGGAAAAAGAGGCGATTGCGATTCCTGCGCAGGTTGGCTTTGCCGCGCTTGCTACGAAGCTTTCCGAAATCGGAGAGCGCGTTACCGGAGCTTTGCTCGTTGCGAAGCTTATACTGAACTACGAGTATCTGTGGGGCGAGGTCAGAGTTAAGGGCGGAGCTTACGGAGTTGCCTGCCGTGTCCGTCAGGACGGAGCTGTCAGCTTCTCTTCTTACCGCGACCCAAGCTCTCCGAAGAGCTTTGACGTTTTCAGGGGCAGTGCTGAATTCTTGCGCGAATTTGTCGGGCAGAGGGTGGATTTAACCAAGTATATAATCGGCGCGATAGGTGAGTTTGACCCGTATTCGTCAAAGCCCCTTGAAGCATCGGGCGCAACGGCAAATTACCTCACCGGCTTTACAGCCGAAGAAAAGGCGCGTATCCGAAGGGAAATTCTCGAAGTCGGATATGACGAGCTTCTTTCGGTTGCCGACATTCTTGATAAATTCAGCTCCGCGGCAAATCAGGTGACGGTTGCTCCGAAACCTACCCTTGACGAGCACAAGGAGCTTTACGACACGCTTTTATGTATATAACACCGCGTGTTCTCCCAAACGGAGAACACGCATCGAGATAAATCCCTTGCTGGATTTTCGATATGTTGCTATCGCAACTCGATATGCCTTCGGCTCGATATGCTTTTGCATTCCTCGCCAAAGGCGAGATATGTCAAAAGCGAGAGGGATTTATCTCATATCGAATTGTCGCGAAGCGGCAATATATCGAGCTTGAGCGCAGCGAAAGCATATCGAATTCATCTATCGTGAACATATTTCACGAAAGTGAATATATCGACAGAAAGAAAAACAAGAGCAAGAATAGAAGGATTTTTCTCCTTTTATTTTTGCTCTTTCTGCTTGTAATATGGGTTTGGGCTTAGCCCATTTGCATTTGACCGGTCAAATGCGATGCTTGCACTTTTGTCAAAGTCAAAATTCTCCGCTAAGGACATCACCCAATTCGGCGTTCGGCGCGGTTTTTTTGCGTATTTCAATTATATTTGCTTGTTAACGCTTTTGTATTCATCATAAAAGCGGTAGTATTTGCATTCCCTTGTGCGATGGGAAAGGAAGCTTTCCATCTCGTCCTCGTCAAGCGAAAGGGAACAGTAGTAGGAATCCGTATATTCGTCGTATTGATAAAATTCACAGCTTTCGCAATTTGCGACTTGCCGTTTTCCGTATTTAGAAAAATCCATCACGCCTCCTAAAAAATGCTTTTATCCACTTTGAGCAGTCCGTCAATCCTCGTTATGCCGTATGAGGTATCTATTGCCATAGTGAATATCTTTTCTCCGTTAACACCTACGCAGTTATCAATGGAATTGAGAAAATCAAGAGCCGACGGATGAAAATCGGAGCTGGTAACGAAAATTCCGCGCGAGCCCTGCGCAGCGCAAACGGCTCCGTAAAATCCGCGTACTTCCGTTTCGGAAGCGAAATCTATTCTGTTCTTGGTCTGCACCATAATAGTTTCGCGGAATCCGAGGGAATCAACGGTTTTCACGATTCCGTCTATTCCTCCGTCCGCCGAACCGCCCGTAACGCTGCTTTCGGTGACGGTTTTTCCGCATCTGACAAGGTATTTTGAGAGAAGGTTCATAAAATAGTGCTCAAAAAACTCTCCGCCCTTTGAGTGCAAAAGAGCGAGAAAATCAGCCCTTAAAGAAAGGATTTGCTGTCTGTTGCCTATTTTTGCTGACATTTCGGGAACGAGGGAAAAATAATCGCCGTTTTGCTTTATAACCCTCTCGTTGACAAGACGTTTCAGTATTTGTCCGATAAAGGTGAAAAGTCGGTTATCGTCCTTTATTGTATCCGTTTCTTTTATGCGGAAAATTTCTGCGAGATTTTCGCGTAAATCCTTTTTTGTTACAGGTCCTTTGCGCAACAAATCCAGAAGAACCTGCTCGCACCTTTCAATGCGGATAAGAAGCGGCTTGTCATAATTTCTTACGTATTTTCCGCTTTTAAGCTCTATAATCCCTTTTGTATCAAGCTCGTTTATAAGAGTTCCGAGCCGGCTTTTTAAAACGTTTTTCCGTCCGTTTGTGGAATTGTCCGCATATTCGTCAGCGGTTAAATCAAGCGCGGCAAGAGATTCGTTTATCAACTCGCCTCTTGTAAGGGGAGCTTTATATAAAGCGTCAAGTATCGCGTCGTATATTTCCTTGTATTCGGTATAAGTTGCCATAGCATTCTCTCCTGTTCCGCTTTTATTTTACTATATATTACGGAAAAAAACAAGGGGCGGAAGATAAAAAGCTTCTCACTCGTTGAGAATTGGGTAAAATCAATGCAAAATCTGAAAAAATATAGTCAGGAGTATAAATTTAGCGAATTTTTAATGAGTGAGAAGCTTGGGGCGAACGGATTTAGAGTAGAAATCGTCGTTCTCCGACCGAGAGGCGTATTTTATACGTCGGAGGGAGAAAACGGCGATAGAATAAAAAACTATAAAAACGAGGAAAAACGAAGGTTTTTCGACCTTAATATAATTAAAGCGGTGAAAAGCACAAAGAGTGGCACAGTGTTAAACAATGCCACTCTTTTTTTATTCGTTTATGCCTAAATGCGACAGCCACAAATTTTTATGAAAATTGGCTGTTGTACAGATTCGCGTAAAAACCGCCCTTTGCGAGTAAGGATTCGTGATTTCCCGTTTCGACGATTTTTCCGTCCTTCATAACGAGAATGAGGTCAGCGTCCTTGATAGTTGAAAGTCGGTGCGCCACAATAAATGAAGTGCGCCCGCGAATAAGCTTCATAAACGCGTCCTGAATTTTCAGCTCCGTTCTCGTATCGATAGATGAGGTTGCCTCGTCAAGAATGAGCATAGGAGGCAGGGTGAGCATAATTCTCGCAATACAGATAAGCTGTCTTTGTCCCTGCGAAAGGCTTGCGCCGTCCGAGGTAAGCATCGTGTTATATCCCTGCGGCAGATGGCTGATGAAGTAATCGGCATTTACAAGCTTTGCCGCCGCAACTATTT
>JAZORS010000089.1:0-5266 GCA_045656725.1 Eubacteriales bacterium
TCCGTCGCCGATGGCGACCGCACAAATTTTAAATGAATTTTCGGTAATGCTTGGCATCGATTTGGAAAAAGGGTCCAAATCGCGAAAATTCGGAGCGTGAACAAATGATGCTTTAATTAGATGAAAGTTGTTTCACGCCAACCTCCTTGTGTTTCTTCTATCAATATTTTAGCATATTTTTGGAAATTTGTAAATATCTTTCTTATGTTTTTTATATATGCTTGTATTTTTGTCTTTTATATGCTAGAATAAATAAAAAACGAAAGGCCTGTTTTATGAAACTTGCTCTCTCTGAAAAAATAAGCATTATTGATAAATTCTGCGCGAAAAAGCTTGGAATACCAACAAGTGTTTTGATGGAAAAAAGCGGTCATGCGGTTGCGAAGGTGATAAGAGAAAAAGCGGCTTCGGGTGCATCGGTCACAATTCTTGCCGGCAGAGGAAATAACGGGGGTGACGGATATGCGGCGGCATGCGAGCTTCTTTCCGATTATTCCGTTTTGGTATATGACGTTTTTGGCGAGGGGCAGAACAGTAGCGCCGGAAAGAGCTTTTATGCCAAATTTGTTTCAATGGGCGGTGTCATAAAAACACTTGATACAGGAAAAGAAACGCTTGGTTTTATAAAAAATTCAGCTGTTATTGTCGACGCGATATTCGGAACGGGCTTTCACGGAGAAGTTCCCGAGGCCCTGCGTCCCTTGGCTATTGCTATAAGGGAGTCTGTTTCCGCAATAAAAATTGCTATTGACGTTCCTCTCGGAATTAACGCAGACAACGGAAGTGTGAGCGATTTTGCAATAAACGTCAACGCAACGGTTGAGCTTTCCCTTATTAAGCCGGGCATAATTTCATATCCCGCAAGAGCTTATGTCGGAGACATAATTTACGACTCTCTTGATATTCCCATGGATGAAATATTAAAAATCTTTGATTTTAAATATGCCAGCGTAACAAAAGAGGAGCTTCCCGTATTACTGCCTATGCGCGAGGCAAACTCGCATAAGGGCAGCTTCGGAAAGCTTCTTATGATAGTGGGAAGTGAAAGATATAAGGGCGCGGCGCATCTTGCGGCGGAAGCAGCGCTCAGAGGCGGTGTCGGACTTGTATCGTATCTTGGAATACCGTCACTTTGCGAAGCTCTTGCCTCGAAATATCCCGAAATAGTTTTTTATCCGTCGGTTCCTACCGCGGATTACGCAAATGCGGAAATAGAATATGCCGTTTCGCTTTCGGAAAAGCACAGCGCAACGCTCATCGGTTCGGGATCGTCGAGCACCGCAGGATTGTTTGATTTAACAGTATCCCTTCTTTGCCTCGAAACCAATGCGCCCCTTATTCTTGACGCTGACGCAATAAATGCCCTTGGCGAGCATGGAGAAGAGGGAAGAGCGGCACTCAAAAATGCCAAGCGACCGGTAATTTTAACTCCGCACCCCTTGGAATTTGCGCGCTTGTTTGACCTTGAGGTTTCAGATGTTCAGCAAAACCGTCTCTCGACTGTTGAGAAATTTAAAGAAGATTACGGGGCAATCCTGGTATTAAAGGGCGCAGGCACTATAATTGCGGAAGAAGAAATCTATATCAATTCCTCAGGAAGCTCGGCACTTGCAAAGGCGGGCAGCGGTGACGTTTTGGCGGGTTTGGTATCCGCTTTTGCGGCTCAACCCGGCTTTTCTCCGTTTGTCGCCGCAAAAGCCGCTGTTGCGCTTCACGGCTTTGCGGGAGACCGCCTTTCTGGCGAGTATTCAACATACGGAGTAACGCCGTCTGATTTGCCGGCAGAAATAGCGCGTATTATATCGGAGATTGAAAAAAGCAGAGCAACCCGTGTTAAATAAAACTCAAAAAAGAAGCATAGAACTTTCCTTTTTTTGAAAGCTCTGCGCTTCTTTTTTTTGTAAACGTTTAGTTACATATTCATTAGCTTGTAAAGATAATCGGCACACATTCTTCTTGTGAGCGTGTCCTTCGCTGTCATATCGTCAAAATCGACCTCAATTATGCCGATTGAGGAAAGTATATAACAGTCGTCCTTTGCGTAAATCGGAATATCGTTTTCCGATTTGAAAACGGGAACTTTAACGTCAAGCTCATCCCCAATTAACTTTCTCATCATAACTGCGGCATCGTAAAGCGTGATTTTTTCGTTAGGAGAGAAAAGTAGCTTTCCGTCCTTGAATTTTCCGCTGACAAGTCCGGCTCTTTGAGCTGTTGCCACGTATGAGCGAAGGGCTTTCGGTATTTCTTCGTTGTCGTCAAAGTAGCTTTCGGTCGTTCCCGAATCGGCGCGAAGTCCCATTGCCTTCATAAGCATAACGACGAATTCCGCGCGGCTCACTTCCTCGTCCGGCATAAAATACGTTCCGTCGCCCATGATTTTTCCGTCCATTATTCCGGCGGCGGTAAGAGCAACGGCGGCGTTATATTCCCGTTCCCCCTTCATGTCCTCGTATTCAACCTCGGAGCGCCTCTCGGATACCGTGACGTTCATTTCCGAAGGTACGGAAAAATTGCCCCATTCATCTCGCGCAACGTATACGAAAGAGTCATCGCCTACGTAATTTGCGCCGGGCGTGTAACGGAATTCGCCGTTTTCCTTATCGAGAATTTCAAGATATCCGTTTTCAGGATAAGAAACGACGATATATTCGAGCTTGTCACCTTCGCCATCGCTTGCGGACATTTTGCCGTAAATCGATATATCTCTTTGAGTCATAAGCGCGGTAGGGCTGGATTCGTCGATTTTCGGCTCGTAGTTAATCTTGTCTGTAAACCTTATTCTGAAAATTATTTCCCTCTCCTCGCTGTCAGGGGAGAGTGTGAATGTGAACGATGCCTCGGAAACGTCCTTGCTTGTGGGAACAAAAACGAGAGCACCAATGTTTTTGCGTCTGATTTTCGCGCCTTCCGTAACGCGCCTGCCCGCAAGCATGAGTGCACCCTCGTTGCTTGACGGAAGCTTTGTTACAGTGATGCTGTCAAAGTCGTTGATTGCAAGTCCCTGCTTGAAATCAAGGTCGGAAAAGGCGAGCTTTCTCCCGAAAATCCCCGTTTTTATAATTTCTGTACCGTTCGCCATTACCTGGGCTCCGGAGCCGAAATCGGCAAAAACCGATATCCCCAGCACGGATATCAAAAGAATTGCGGAAATTACCGCTATAACTGTTTTTTTCATCCCTAACTTTCCTTTCTTTGCTAAATGTGTGATTATTTTGTTCACGGCAACACATCTTTATACAAATTGAACAAAAATTTCTTATTTTTTGCCTGTTATTTTTATTTAGGCATTGACAAAAGGCGGGTGATGGTGTATAATTTAATGGATATATCATAAATATATAGGTCGAATGAATGACAAAAAAACGAATTTTAACAGTTTCATTGCTTTTCGTCTGCGCCCTCGTTTTAGTGTCCGTAATTTTGCTGTTATCCATCACCGGCAAAACACCGGAGAAAAAGATATTTGCATTTGGAGATTTTGATTACGCGATACTTAACAACGGTAAGATTGAAATTGTGGCGTACAGAGGAAATGACAAAGAGGTTTACGTGCCTGCGGCTATTGATGGCAGGTCAGTTTATTCAATAGGAACAGGTGCTTTCAAATCCTCCGAGGCAGAAAGCGTTTTTATCGATGATTTGACTGTGGAAATTTCCGCTTATGCCTTTTCGGAGTGTCAGTCGCTTAAAGCGGTTTCCCTCGGCGCTAAGATTGAGAAAATAGGGGACTTTGCGTTTCTTAACTGTCCGAAGCTTGAATCCGTTAATCTTCCGGACTCTTTAACTTATGTAGGACGGGGTGCGTTTGCTTACTGCTCATCTATCAAAAGCGTAACTGTGCCAAAAAATTTGACGTCTATTCCTAATAATCTCTTTGATAGCTGTGAAGCCATTGAAGAGATAAATCTTCCCGATGCTCCGATTGAGATCGGCGCGTTTGCATTTAAAAATTGCAAAAAGCTTTCAAGGATAAATCTTTCGCGTGTTACGAGCGTGGGCGAGGGAGCGTTTTCTTCCTGCACAGCTATTTCCCGTATTGAATTTGGCGCGGAAATTTCTTCTCTTGGCAAGGATGCTTTTTCAGGAATGACAGCGCTTTCATACGTTGGAATTGCGGCTGATAACCCAAGATACCTCTCCGATGGCGGCGTTATCGTTGACAAAGTAAACGAGAGCGTGGTTTTTATGCCTCAGAAATCGGAAATAGAAATCTACGTTATACCCGAGTTTGTTAAGTACATTGAGGACGGCGCTTTCAAAAACTGTCTTTCTTTGAGGGAAGCTGTGCTTCCTTCGGGCCTTCTCGAAATAGGGAACTATGCTTTCTATTTCTGTGATAATCTTGAAAAGCTCGAAATCCCATCCGGCATAGAGTATATAGGCGGTCTTGCATTTACAAGAACAAAATTTTATAAATCTTTAAAGGACGAGTTTACCGTTATTAACGGTATTCTTATAAAATACACCCCAAAAACCGACGAATCCGGAGTTCCCATTGATACCGATTACGCAAAGCTTGTAAGAAAAGACGTTCAGGTGTCCGGCAATACGGTTAACAGAATAATGGGTGTTCGCCTTACCTTGCCGGAAAACGTCAGAATGATATCCTCGGCGTTTTCATCCTGTGATCTGCTTTATGAAATCACGATACCCGGCAGTGTCAAGGAACTTTCCGATTATGCATTTTATTATGCAACCCGACTTGAATCCGTTAGCTTTTCCGAGGGGCTTCAAAAAATCGGAAACAATGCCTTCGAGCATTGTGACGTGCTTGGCGAAGCAATTTTGCCGAACAGTTTAACGTCTGTCGGATTGTACGTTTTCCTTGATTGCTACGGCCTTGAAAGGGCGTATATACCTTCAAATCTCAAAAGCATCGGTGATTATATGTTCGCAGAGTGCGACCGTCTTTGTGAGGTCGTAATATCAGAGGGTGTAAAAACCGTAGGAAAATATGCGTTTTACGCTACCGCATCTCTTAAAAACGTAATTATACCAAGCAGCGTTGACACCATCGAAGAGTATTCGTTTTCAGCATCAGGCCTTACCGAAGCCCATATTCCCAAAACAGTTAATAAGTGCGGCGAGGGGATATTCTATCAGGCAAAGCTTAAATCGCTTGTCTACGAAGCTGAAACCGACACTGTACCAATTGCACTTGCTATGGGGTGCAAGGAGCTTACAGCAGTGAGATTGGCAAACGCTTATAAGGCAATAGGTGAAGACGCGTTTTTCGATTGTGAAAAGCTTGAAAAAATAAAAA